>DATKRV010000071.1:0-33039 GCA_035532075.1 Acidimicrobiales bacterium
GCTATTATCAAGAATTATAAGAAATAAACCGCCATAACGTCCTCTATTACATGACTACGTCTACTCCTCTGGAAGGGCGCGAAATACCTGCACACAAAGCTGTACCAGGGAGCACGAGGGGTCGATCGGGGGGAACTACGGACTAGACGATGAGTATACCTTGTCAAAGTTCATCCAATCGTAAACTTCATAGCTCGTTCAAAGTGCCAAAAGGCGTCAGATTCTGAGCTCGGAGGGCAAAGTAAGCAGGAGCCCCTATCGAGATTTCGAACGCGTCAGGATAGCCTGGACTTGTCATATCCCCCAAAGTCCTGCTGTGAGCTCTGCTTTGCTCGCCCGTTGGAGGCGTGAATACCACAAAACGGGAACGCGCGTAGGGCGCCGACCTGCGAATTCGGTTGGAGTCCCGTCGCGAAATCAATCCAGCGGATTGTCAGCTCCTGATGGTTTTGCGATCCACCGCCCCTGGGATATCCAAGTTTCATCCCTTTCTCTGACAGGTTTACCCAAGTTTTGGTCAGCATCGACTACGCCGGGCTCTTGTCTGCTTGAAATTCCGAGCTACAGCGGAGATTCAACGCGGCCGAGATCGCGTATTTCACGTTGCTGACGATGGAGCTGGCCAAAATCCAAAATCGATGCCAACGTGACATCATGATTGCATCACTGCCTCTTTAGCGGTGCCCCTTCGGTGTGTTCGTGTTTGCGCTGACCCACAGATTCGGCGTCTCATAGTGCCGCTGGGTGAGAGAGATCAAGGTCGCAGCAACGAGTACTCCTACTGAGAGGTCAAGGCCGAGACTCAAGCCCGCGGGCCCATCTGAGAGGACACCGGCCAGTAGGGGGCCAATGCTCTGGCCCAGGGCGAAGGCTATGGTCAATCCAGCAATTGCCGCAGTCCAATGGTACGGCTCGACTGAACGGCGGACCACCAAGGTGACAGAGGTCACCACTGACAAAAAAGATCCACCAAAGAGCACTGCCGATCCTATGGCGGCGCCAGTTGAATGCGACACAAGCGGCAGGAGTGCTCCGGCGCTCACAGCGGCCAAGACCACAGCCGGACCGCGGCCTCCGCGCATTCTTGCGATTGGTCGAGCCCAGATGACTGCGCCTGCCATCGAGGCACAGCCGAGCACTACCCAAAAGGCGGTGATCTCCCCGGATTTGATTCCGTGACCTTTTATAAACGCAACGATGAAGGTCATGTAGGCGATATAGCCAGCTCCAAAGAGGGTGTAACTCATCAGAATTCTGCTGAAGTGTCGAGCCGGCCAGCCACGACTAGCCAACGGTTGGGCGGGCGGTTCGTCACACGCGAGCGCGACGGGAATCCCTACAATGAGAGCGAGGATGCCGAGGCCGGCTAGAAAGATCCATCCGTATCGCCAGCCATCAGCGAGATTCGTGACCGAAAGAAGATAGGGAATCCCAATTCCCGAGGCGACAATTCCTGCTCCAGCCCCGGAGAAATAGATACCAAGCCGTGAAGCTATTTGCCTTGGGTCCTTATCTGAGACCACCATGGCGACGAGGCCAGCTCCAGTGATAAAGGTAACTGCTCCTGCAATTCCTGAGAGAGACCGCAGCGCCATCAATATTAAAATATTTCCGGAGCTGCCAGTCATGATAAGCACCAACACGCTCACGATCAGACCAGATATGAAAGACCGACGAACCCCCCAACGCCTCACACTTGGTGTCGTCAATAAAGCCCCGACCAGATAACCCAGCGCGTTTGCGGTGTTCAGCGCCCCAGCCGTTGCGAAGGACCAGTGTAGATTGAGACGCATCGAAGGTAGCAACAAAGCGTAAGCAAAGCGCGAAAGACCGAGAGCGACGGCCGGACCGACGGATAATCCAAGGACCACTCCCAACTCCGAGGAGATCCGAGCACTTTTAAGCGACGTTGATCGCCCGACGGAAGAACCAGAGAATCCGATTGAGGCACCTCCTTAGACGAACCAACGCAAGCTGAATCGGCCGACTTTGTTGGAGACTCGTCCGCTGGCATTTATCACACCGCGTCGGCGTGAGGCCCCCAATCATAGTATTGAGCATTGACTCGGCCTAAAGCACGATCTCTGAGTTCAAGATGCTGACGGTATTCGTTGAACTATGAGGCCCACGCGCATGTCACGAACTTGTGATCGCCAAGACCGCGCTGTGGTTCGCCGCATGTTGTTGGCGATCAACGAATCGAAGGGTCGATGACCATTGAGCTCTCGACTACAACGACTAGCGACTCACAAAGTGTGAGACGGGTACGCGCGAGGGTCCCGTCTATTCTTCGGGGCCCTCAATAATGGCGGTCTCCGGTATGGGACTTATCGAAATAATCGCGCGTTCAAGCTGAGAGTTTTGCACTTGATGATCGCGACCGTCGGGCGTCCTTACCATTGAAAAGTCGCCGTTGTTTCTCACGAGTGTCACTGATTCATGAGCGGCCAGCGCGACCAGATCGCCCCTACCGCAGAGTGTGGGGTCCAGATGAAGCATTGAGCCTTCTGTCACGTCCGAGATGTTCACGCGTGTCCTATTCGTGTCCCAAGGGACCTCTTCCGAAGTAAAAATACAGGTCAAACACCCAAAAATATTTGTGGAGGTGGCGGTGCCTGATTTGTGGAGGTGGCGGGAATCGAACCCGCGTCCTTCAGTTCCTTGTTGGTTCTTCTCCGAGCGCATCCGACGGATTGATCTCGGATCCCGCCTCGCCATCGGCAGCGGCACGGGATCCCAGCCAACTGAGTTGTCCCTTGGAGTCGCGCTGGCGTCAACTCCGAGGTAAGCCCTACTAGATGTCGCCCGGGTCCGGCCCGCAGGGCTGGGGCCGGTCAGACGTTGCTGTTATTTAGGCAGCAAGCACGAGCTGTGGCTCGGCATTTGTTTTTGTTTCCGGCTCTTTTACGTGGCTCCGGAGACCACGGCTCGCTTCTCCCAACTCGACACCTGAAGTCGAAGCCTGTCACCCCCGTTGTTTGTCAGTAGGAACGATCATCCTACTGACAAAAACGTGACGGCCCGGACGCGAATCTGTTGCGGTCCGATGATGAAATTGTTCGCGCGTCGAAGACTTCGTCGGGAGACGGGTGGTCACAGAGATTCTCTCGTTACCGACGAGCGTTCTTTATCGCCCTCGCCGCTTCGCGGGAGGCGTCGCGTTCTGCGATTGCATGGCGTTTGTCGTGCAATCGACGTCCGCGCGCAAGCGCGATCTCTATCTTTGCGCGGCCTTCTTTGAAATACATCGAGAGGGGAACGAGCGTAAGTGACTGCTGTGCAACGCGACCTTTCAGTTCATCGATCTCATGGCGATGAAGGAGGAGTTTTCTCCGACGATCTGGCTCTACACTGCCGAATCCATTCGAGTATTCATACGAGGCAATGTGACATCCGACGAGCCAGAGTTCGCCATCGTCGACCCGGGCGTATGCGTCTTGAAGTGTGACTTGTCCGAGTCGGAGTGATTTCACCTCGGCTCCTCGAAGCTCCATCCCGCACTCAAAGGTCTCGAGGATGTCATATTCATGTCGAGCCCGGCGGTTCTGGGCGATCTTGCGCCCCGCGCCTCCCCGTATTGTCGATCTCGACTTTGAAAGAGGAGCTTTCTTCGCGGTTGTCGCGGCATCCTTTTTCCTATTCGGTGGACGGGCCGAAGGTGTCATAGTGTGAAACGGTAGCCTGCTTGCAAGACGCCCTGTACGGCTCACACGATCGGTGAGTGGACGTAGCGGGCGTGTCAAGGAGAGGAAGGCGGAGCGTTACCGACGTGATCGAGCATTCGCAGATCCAACTCACGAGCGCACAGCTTGACGAGATGACCGCGCACTGTCTGTCCGCGCTTCCTCTCGAAGGTTGTGGACTCTTGGTTGGCACTCGCTCAGCGATGAAGGTGCTCCGCGTGGAACCAACCGACAACGTGGCGAAAAGCGCCCGCCTCTACATCGTCGATCCGCGCGCGCATCTCAAGATCGATCGCCAAGCTGAGTCGGAGGGACGTGAGGTGATTGGCGCTTTCCATTCGCATACGCATACGGACCCCTATCCCTCTCCAACCGATGTCGCACAGGCCCCTGATCCGAATTGGCATTACGTGCTTGTCTCACTCAGAGACGAGATTGCCTCGACCCGTTCATACCGAATTGTCGAAGGAAAGATCCACGAAGAGCCGATCGTCGTCGTTGGCTGAGAGCGCTCTTGGGGATGCGATCTTCGCAACGCCCCGTCGTGTCGCTCGCCGCTTGGGGTCGAGACGTTATAGTTGAGTATCAAGGTCATATATCGTCGATCGCCATACGGAGGGTTCGTGCCTGTCGAAGTCCGTCTCCCAACCCTGTTGCGCCCAGCTGCGAACGGGTCCGTCTCGGTCATCGTCGATGGTGAGACGATCGGTGAGGTCCTAAAAGCCCTTGTGTCGGAGTACCCCGGCCTTTCCGGTCAGGTTCTGACCGAGGATGGCACGCTGCATCGATTTGTCAACGTGTATCTCAACGATGACGATGTGCGTTACCTCGACCGCCTTGAGACGAAGGTGGGAAGTGGCGATGTCATCTCGATACTTCCGGCGGTCGCCGGTGGCTCCAACTAGCGCGTACCGGAGACACGGGACATGGCGGTATTGAAGAGCGCACTCGATCTCATCGGAAACACACCGCTCGTTGATATCTCCTCGCTGAGTCCGAATCCCTCGGCACGGATTCTCGTCAAGCTCGAGGGAAACAACCCCGGCGGGTCGGTCAAGGATCGCATCGCACGCTCGCTGATTGAAGACGCAGAGCGACGAGGCATACTCGAACCGGGCGCCACCCTGATCGAACCTTCGTCAGGAAATACTGGAATTGGCATGGCACTTGTCGCAAAACTGAAGGGGTATCACCTCAAGGTTGTGCTTCCCGCGAATGTCTCGATCGAACGCCGGCAACTCCTTGATGTCTGGGGCGCCGAGATCATCGAATCACCAGGATCGGAGGGCTCAAACGGTGCCGTGCGCATGGCGCAGCGTCTCGCGACAGAACATCCCGAATGGGTATTTCTCTATCAGTACGGAAACAATGCGAATCCCCTTGCGCACTACGCGTCTACTGGACCCGAGATCTACCGGGACTGTCCACAGGTGACGCATTTTGTCGCGGGGCTGGGAACCTCTGGCACACTCCTCGGAGTCGGGCGCTTTCTCAAGGAAAAGAACCCTGCGGTGCAGATCTGGGCGGTCGAACCACCGACAGGGGAGATGGTCGACGGGCTGAGAAACCTTGATGATGGATATATTCCACCAATCTTCATCGACAACGACGGGGAGCATCTTCTCAACCGCAAGACGGTGGTAGGCCCGCGCGACTCGATCATCTGGACGAGGCGATTGACCGAAGTCGGGATCTTTGCAGGAATCTCGACTGGTGCAGCGCTCGCAGGTGCGATCAAATGCGCCGAGACCATTGAGGAGGGAACGATCGTGATCATTTCGCCCGACGGCGGCTGGAAGTACCTGTCGACTGGCGCTTGGACCGACGATCTCGACGAGGTCGTCGAACGCGCGAAGCGTGTCATCTACTTCTGATGCGTCCATAATCGGACGATGCCTTTCCCAAATAACCGTCCGATCGGGGTCTTTGATTCTGGCTTTGGTGGTCTCACTGTCGCACGCGCGCTGATCGACCTGCTTCCGAAAGAGCAGATTATCTATGTCGGCGACAGTTCGCGCTATCCCTACGGCCCGCGGCCGGCCTCCGAGGTGCGGGAATTCTCTGTCGAGATCGTTGAGCACCTTGTCAATATCGAGGACGTGAAAATGGTTGTCGTTGCCTGCAATACGGCCTCGGCCGTTGCGCTCGACGAACTTCGAGACCGCTTCGATATTCCAATCCTCGGGGTCATCGATCCCGGACTTCGCTCCGCAGCGAGAGCGACAAGAAATGGCGCGATAGGGGTGATCGGCACGGTCGGAACGATTGCCTCTGGCGCGTACCAGAACCATGCGCGGCGCATGAAGATCAGATCGCGCGTGCACTGTTTCGCCTGTCCGGGGTTTGTCGAATTCGTCGAACGCGGTGATATCAACAGCGACCAAGTCCATGTGCTCGCAGAGCGGCTTCTCGATCCGCTGGTCGATCTCGGCGTCGATACACTCCTGCTCGGTTGTACGCACTACCCATTTCTCGCACGCACGATCGCGGATGTGATGGGCCGCGATGTGCTCCTCATCTCTTCGGCCGAGGAGACCGCGTTTGATGTGCGCGCAATGCTCGAGCACACCGACTTGGCGGCTACCGCCAGAAGCGCGAGGGCACATCGGTTCCTCTCGTCCGGTGAGGTGGACTGGTTCGTCGAGATGGGCAGACGGCTTCTCGGTCCAGAGCTCGACCATGCGGAACAAGTTGTCTTTGGACATTAAGGTCGTGGGCGACGCAAAAGGAGATGCCCGATGACAAGCGCGGAGCACCGGAATGATGGACGCAACTTCAATGAACTCCGTCCCATCGAGATTATCCGTGACTACACCGAGTTCCCGAGTGGTTCGATTCTTATCGTTGTCGGCAAAACCCGGGTCCTGTGTACCGCATCAGTGAGCGAGGAGACGCCGCGCTGGATGAAGAATTCTGGCAAGGGCTGGGTGACGGCGGAGTACTCGCTGCTTCCCGGATCCTCCCCCGAGCGCGTCACGCGCGAGGCAGCGCGCGGTCATCAGTCCGGACGGACCCATGAGATCCAACGACTGATCGGTCGATCCCTGCGCTCGGTGTGTGACCTTGGTGCGCTCGGCGAGCGACAGATCACCCTCGACTGCGATGTGCTCCAAGCCGACGGAGGCACAAGGACTGCATCGATCACCGGCGCATATCTTGCACTGCACGACGCGCTGAGTCGCCTCGTCATGGCCGGTGCGTTGCACCGCCATCCTCTGACCGATTCCCTTGCGGCGATCTCGGTCGGAGTCGTTGGTGGCAGTTGCCTGCTTGATCTTGACTATTCGGAGGACTCTGTCGCCGAAGTCGACATGAACGTTGTCATGACCGGTTCGGGCACGTTCGTCGAGATCCAGGGAACCGCCGAGGGAAAGGCATTCTCGCGTGGAGAGCTCGACGAGCTCCTGCACCTCGCAGAGCACGGAATCATGGACCTGACCCGCCATCAGGCCGATGTCCTCGCCACTCCTCCGACGCCGCGACCGGTGAAGAGATAGCGCTGATACGCGACAGTGTCTGACGCAAGTGGGATTGAAATCGACGGGTCCCGTCCGTTCGACATTGTGCTCGCAACCGCGAATCCGTACAAGGCGGCAGAGATCGGTGAGATATTCGGACACTTCATCGGTCTTGACCTGAATCTTCTCGCTCGGCCCGTCGAGATTCCCGAGGTCGAGGAGACCGGCACGACGCTGGTGGAGAATGCGCGTCTCAAGGCAGCTGCGATCACTCGCGCGACAAAGAAGATGAGTGTCGCCGATGACACGGGTCTGTTCGTCGACGCGCTCGATGGCGCGCCCGGAGTGCATTCCGCTCGCTATGCGGGAGACGGCGCAACCGATCGAGACAATGTTGAAAGGCTGCTCGTCGAGATGGACGGAGTCGAGAATCGGCGCGCGACCTTTCGAACGGTCGCGCTGGCAATCAGCGCGGATGGCGGCGAATTGGTCGCGATGGGAGAGGTGCACGGCACGATAGCGGTTGCCGCGCGTGGAAATCACGGATTTGGCTATGACCCGGTATTCATACCCGATGAACTGGCTGGACAGACCTTCGCAGAGCTTGAGACAGATGAGAAGCACACCCTCTCACATCGGGGTCGGGCTTTTCGTGCTCTTGCCGCGATGATCTTGCAAGAGCGCCTGAGGGACACTCGCGCAGCGGAGGCGATGACCCGTGATTGGACAACATGATGGAAAAAACGAATGAACAACACGAGTGAACGAGGGGAGCGTGCTGTCGAGGGGCCGGCGCGACAATTGCGCGCTAACTTTTCTCCGTGACCAGATACCGCTGCAGTGCCTGTGGAAATCGCACCCGTTTCGATGTCGTCTCGACGCGGCGTACCCGCGCATTCGAGCATTTCACCCTCGGTGGTGAATGTGCCATCGAGGAGGAAGAGGTGTTGGACGCGAGTGTCGAGTCGGTGACCTGTAGATGGTGCGGCAGAGCGAATTCGATCGAGGTCATTGAAGATGGGAATGAGGGCATCTCACCGGTAGATAGCGTGAGCGAACCAGGCGCAAAGGTCGACTGATACACCCCGTGGTCAGGCTATTTCCCATACAGACGCCAACCGGAGCAAGACGTTCTCGACGGAGGGGAGTGCAACTATGGGCGAGACAACGCTTAGCGTTAGCTGCGATGACTGCGAGTTCGACGGAACCGACACCTGCAGAGACTGCGTGGTCAGTTTTCTGCTCAATCGGGAACCAGAGGATGCCGTCATCTTTGATGCGTCGGTTGCACGGGCCGTTCGTCTGCTCAACGATGTCGGACTCGTGCCGGCACTTCGCCACCGCCGCCGCGTCGGGTAGAGCACACGGGGCCGCGCGCGCCGGTCTTCGTGCATGACCCACCTCCTCGTTACGAACGATTTCCCGCCAAAGATCGGCGGAATCCAGTCCTATCTCTACGAACTCTGGCGTCGACTCCCTGCGGGTCGCTTCGGCGTGCTCACGATTGCCACCGAGGGAGCGGCAAATTTCGATCTGGTGCAGGATTTTCCGATCCGCAGGCTTCCGGTGAAGATGCTGATGCCGACCCGAAAGACCAGGCGTGAGATCGATCGCTACGCGCATGAGATCGGCGCAACCCATGTGGTACTCGATCCCGTATTTCCGATCGGTTTGATCGGTCCGCGGCTCGAGTGTTCCTATTCGCTTGTCGCGCACGGGGCCGAGGTGGCCATTCCCAGCCGTATCCCGATCGCCCGGCAGATGATTCGCCGCTCGATTGCGCGCTCGGACTCGGTCATTGCTGCCGGAGGTTATCCCGCGCGCGAGGTCTCGGCGATCGGCAGGGACCGCACGCCGCGTTTGTTGAATATCCCCCCGGGAGTGGATATGCGGAGATTCTCTCCGCTTGGTGATGTCGAGCGTCTCGCAGCTCGTCGTCGGTTTGGAATTTCGGACCATGCACTGTGTGTGGTGAGTGTTAGCCGACTCGTTCCGAGAAAGGGGATGGACGTCCTGATCCGTGCCGCCGGGCACCTGCTGTCGCACTATCCCAACCTTGAGGTTGTGATTGGCGGGACGGGCCGGGATGCGCAGAGGCTTGCGCGGCTGATTGAGAACACTGGTGCGCCGGTGCGTCTACTCGGCCGTGTCGCGGACGAAGACCTTGCTCCATTGATCGGCTGTGCGGATGTCGCCGCGATGCTGTGTCGCAACCGATGGCTTGGTCTTGAGCAGGAGGGCTTTGGAATTGTCTTTCTCGAAGCAGCCGCGGTTGGTATCCCCGCAATAGCGGGAGACAGCGGAGGTGCGCGTGAGGCTGTTGTCGATCACGAGACCGGGCTTGTCGTCATGCAACCGACGTCGGTCGCGAATGCGGTGAAAGCGCTTGATGAGCTGCTCGGAGACCTCGCTTTGCGCGAACGGTTCGGTATCGCTGGCCGAGCTCGTCTTGAAGTACTCCATGACTATGACCGGCTCGCGACCGAGCTCGACCGATTGTTGCGAGAATGCGAGCACGACTGAGAGCGTGACAGCAGTGCGGGTCGGCGTACAGCCCGACGTCCAGCGGTATGAGAAAAAGAGATCGAATCAGGTGATCCGGGAGTCGATCTGCTCCATTGGCCGGCGCACTCCGAGTGGGCGCCAATACAAAGGCATGATTGATCGCCTCGGGTTCAACCACGCGTCCGGTAGAGGGCCGTATTCCATGCGGGCTCGAGTGGTAGCCAAAGACGAGGGCTGATCTTGCGTGTACTCGGATGTGCACGCGAGCCGTCCGATACATTGGGAAAGAGAAATTGTCGGGGCGTCATATCGGGGGAGTGAGCGGTGGAACGCACGGCCGTGGAGATGGTGATGAATGCCTCACCAGAGAGCTGCTTTGGTGTCGCGACCGACTTTGAGCACTATCCCGAATGGCTTCCGGAGGTTCAGCAGGTCGTTGTACTCGAACGCGACACTCTTGGCCGTCCCTGCGTCGTCGCCTTCGAGGTCGGAGCCTTTGGCCGAAGTGCCAGTTACATCCTCGTCTATGACTTCGCAGAGGCTCCGCACGCCTTCTCCTGGAGCCAACGGGAGGGAGATATTACCTACGCACTCGACGGAGCCTACCGATTTGACGCGGCTGAAGAGCATGCGACGACTGTGCACTATGAGCTCAGCGTCGGTCTTCGCATTCCCGTACCTGGGTTTGTCCGAAGAAGGGCAGAGGGGCTGATTATCGATGCGGCACTGCGCGATCTCAAGACGCGCGTTGAGTCCCTCTCTTCCTGAGGTCTTGCTGCCCGATTCACCCACGTAACCGGTGTGGCCGTCCGACGTGGCAACATTGCAGCCATGCCGATGCGTATCGGAGTCATCTTGCCGACCTTTCGTGAGTCGTTCGATGACGCGCGGACCGCGCTTTTTGAGGTAGAGGCGGCGTCGCTTGACACGGCGTTTGTCTACGACCATTTCTGGCCGATGTTTCACCCTGAGCTACCGGCCATTGCGGCGTTTCCCACGCTTGGCGCGCTGAGCGCGCTGGCGACCAGCGTTGCACTTGGAACTCTTGTTGCTCGTGTCGGGGTCGTAGACCCGGCGGTTCTCGTACGAGAGCTCGTCACGCTCAAGGTGATGAACGAGGGTAGGTTCATCGCCGGTATCGGCACCGCGGACAAGAAGGGGGCTGCGGAGTACCTCGCCTACGGACTCGGTTTCGACGACGCCGAGACAAGACGGACCGAACTCGGTCTCGTGGCCCGATGTCTCCTCGAGCAGGGCGTCGAGGTGTGGGTCGGCGGTGGCGCACGACAGACCAACGATCTCGCGAGAAGCCTTGGTGCGACGCTCAACCTCTGGGGAGTTGCACCCGAACGAGTCCATCAAGAGTCGCTTGTCGGCCCCGTCTCCTGGGCGGGAAACCTGCCCGATGATGCGGGCCTTGCGCGACAGCTCGTCCGTGATCTCGAAGTGGCCGGCGCGACCGATGCGGTGTTCGCGTGGCCCGATTCGATCGAACGACTTAGAGCTGCCTGTTCGGGACGGAGCGCGTGCTGAGATGCGCCTGCTGATGGGTGCCTCCGCGGACACGGGGTTGTTCCGGTAGCCTTCTCAGATGGATTTCCGGCGAATCAATGGTCTTCCACCGTATGTCTTTGCTCAGGTGGATGCGCTCAAACTCGCATCTCGACGCGCGGGCGATGATGTCATTGACCTCGGTTTTGGAAATCCAGACATCCCCTCACCTGACATCGCGGTCGACAAGCTGTGCGAGGCCGCGCACAATCCCCGCAACCACCGATACTCGTCATCACGTGGCATCCCAAAACTTCGCCAAGCCGTCGCTGACCTTTATCTTCGGAAGTTCAATGTCATCCTCGATCCCGATACCCAGATTGTCACGACGATCGGCGCGAAGGAGGGTCTCTCGCACCTGATGTGGGTACTGGTCGGCCCGGGCGACACTGCGCTCGTTCCCTCGCCCTCGTATCCGATCCACATCTATGCGCCGCTCTTTGCGGGTGCGGACATCCGCATGGTGCGACTCGAAGGTCTTGGCACCAACGAGGTCGATGCCGGTGAGGCGTTCTTTGGAAATCTTGTCGAGGCGTGGGAGTCTGCCTTTCCCAAACCCCGCGTCGTGATCTTCTCGTTCCCGCACAACCCGACAACAGCGTGCATCGATATCGCCACCATGACACGAATCGTCGAGTTCGCGCGCGAGCACAACGTGGTCCTCGTTCACGATTTTGCGTACTCTGACATCTCTTTTGATGGGTATCGCCCGCCCTCGATCCTCGAGGTGCCCGGAGCAACCGATGTGGCGGTCGAGCTGTATACGCTGACGAAGTCGTTTTCGATGGCCGGTTGGCGTATCGCATTCCTCGTTGGCAATGCGGAGGTAGTCGCTGCGCTGACCAAACTGAAGAGCTATCTCGACTATGGCACCTTCCAGCCGATCCAGATTGCCGCGACTGTCGCGATGAACGAGGCGTCAGACTATCCGATCGAGGTGAATGAGATCTACCGGAGACGCCGCGACGCTCTCTGCGAGGGGCTTCATCGAATCGGCTGGGAGGTCGACAAGCCCAAGGGAACGATGTTCGTCTGGTCGCGCATCCCCGAGCCTTACTGTGAGCTCGGCTCGCTCGAGTTCGCAAAACTTCTCGTCGCGGATGCCAAGGTGGCGACCGCCCCGGGAGTCGGTTTTGGAAATGGGGGAGAGGGCTTTGTCCGCTTCGCGCTGATCGAGAACGAACAGCGCATCGCACAGGGCATCCGTTCGATCAAAAGAGCTCTCACCAAGCTCGGTTGACCCACCACTGGCCCACATGGTGGGTCCGGACCCGGTTTGTCTCAAAGAGCTGTTGCCCGAGACGCGAAACCCTGCCTTGGCTGCCCGAGCCCGGCACCCTGGAGCGCTGATACACCGTTCGGGTTCACTTGCAGGGTCGGCCATGGCGCCGTGTTGGTGGGGGCGACGGGTCGGTAACAAAACATTCATCTTTCGGGAGGGAAAGTTCATTGACACCGGCGGAACTACAGTGATGTAATGGCTACCTATCTTGTAGCGAAGTGAAGTTGAACCACAATATGTTGTGTTTTGTGGAGAATTTCCGGTTCTCAGTGCGATAGTGACGGGAACGGCGTCCGGGGTCACGTGGGGGAGCTCGAACGTGCTGGCAGGGCATTGACATTTCGGCAGTAATGATGGTTTGTGGGTGCGTCCCAGAAGGAGCAGGAAATGGCAATAGTTGGAGCACGAGCAGATCTTGGCCTTCGTCGGTATTTCACCACGGAGGGGCGTCATCCCTATGACGAGGTGAGCTGGGAGAGGCGCGACTCGCGCATTTCGGACTATCGAACCGGCGAGGTTGCCTTTGAGCAGCTCGGCGTCGAGGTCCCAATGACGTGGAGCATGAACGCCACCAACATCCTCGCGCAAAAGTACTTCCGAGGGACTCTTGGACGCCCAGAGCGCGAGGTATCGCTTCGACAGGTCATCGACCGTGTTGTGGACACAATCACCGCGTGGGGTATCAAGGATGGCTACTTCGTCGATGAGGTCGAGGCAACGCTGTTCAACGATGAACTCAAGTACCTCATCTTGCACCAGCGTGCCGCGTTTAACTCTCCGGTGTGGTTCAACATCGGAGTGAGGAACGTTCCTCAGCAGGCATCTGCCTGTTTCATCCTCGCGGTCGAGGACTCAATGTCGTCGATCCTCAACTGGTATGTCGAGGAGGGCACGATCTTCAAAGGTGGGTCGGGATCCGGTGTCAACCTGTCTAGGATCCGTGGATCGAAAGAGCTTCTCAATGGCGGAGGGACCGCCTCTGGTCCCGTCAGCTTCATGCGAGGCGCAGATGCATCCGCGGGGACAATCAAATCTGGCGGCAAGACTCGACGCGCGGCGAAGATGGTCATTCTTGATGCCGATCATCCTGATGTACGCGAGTTCATCTGGTGTAAGGCGCGTGAGGAGAAAAAGGCGCGCGCACTGGCCGAGGCGGGATTCGACATGGATCTCGATGGCAAGGACAGTTACTCCATCCAGTACCAGAACGCGAACAACTCGGTTCGGGTGACCGATGCCTTCATGGAGGCAGTCGAAGCAGATGCAGACTGGAACCTGATCGGTCGTTCAGGTGGAGAGGTCATCGAGACCGTGCGCGCGCGACAGCTTTTCCGTGAGATCGCGGAGGCCGCATGGGAGTGTGCTGATCCGGGTCTGCAGTATGACTCGACGATCAACAAGTGGCACACCGCGCCAAATACAGATCGGATCAATGGCTCGAATCCGTGCAGCGAGTACTTCCATCTCGACAACTCCGCCTGCAACCTCTCGAGCCTCAATCTCCTAACCTTTTTGGATGACGAGGCAAACTTTGACACCGAGGGATTCAAGGTGGCGACCCAGGTGATGTTCACCGCGCAGGAGATTCTCGTCGGCAATGCGGATTATCCGACGGAGAAGATCGGGGAGACGACGCGAGCCTTCCGCGAGATCGGTCTCGGTTACGCGAACCTCGGCGCGATGTTGATGGCACTTGGACTTCCCTATGACTCGGCCGAGGGTCGTGCCATCTCGGCTGGGGTGACTGCGTTGATGACTGGAGAGGCCTATGCAACCTCGGCGCGTATCGCGTCTCGCATGGGTCCATTCTCTGGTTTCCACGTCAATGCAGAGCCGATGATCAACGTTCTGAAGATGCATCGGGCGGCGGTCGCCGAGATCGACGAGGAGCTCGTTCCAACTGACCTGTTGAGCGCGGCACAGGAATCTTGGGACGCGGCGGTCGAGCTTGCCGAGGTCTACGGCGTTCGCAATTCACAGGCGAGCGTGCTCGCCCCTACTGGAACGATCTCGTTCTTGATGGACTGTGATACCACTGGTGTCGAACCGGACCTCGGTCTAGTCAAGACCAAGAAGCTCGTTGGTGGAGGGACGATGTCGATCGTCAACCAGACTGTGCCGCGCGCGCTTGGGCGACTTGGCTACAACGACGCACAGATCGCGGAGATTATCGCGTATATCGATGAGCACAAGTCGATCATCGGGTCGTCGCTCAGGCCAGAGCACCTTCCGGTCTTCGCCTGTTCGATGGGCGACAACTTCATTCATTACTCGGGTCACGTGAAGATGCTCGCGGCAGTCCAGCCGTTCATCTCCGGCGGTATCTCAAAGACGGTCAACATGCCTCCGGAGGTGTCGATCGAAGAGGTCGAGCAGCTCCACATCGATGCTTGGAAGATGGGCATCAAGGCAGTTGCGATCTACCGCGACAACTCCAAGGTCGGTCAACCGCTTTCGATGACCAAGACGGCGGGTCAGGAGGCAGCTGAAGCTGTAGGGGCTCCAGGGTCTCGCGTCCTTGAGGAGCGGATCAGTGCACTCGAAAGCGAGCTTGCGATGCACCAAAGTGCTCCGGCCGCGACAACTCGCACGAGGCTTCCGCGCCGCCGGCGCTCGAATACCTTCTCGTTTCGAGTCGCGGACTGCGAGGGATACGTCACCGTCGGTGAATATGACGATGGTCGGCCTGGCGAGGTCTTTTTCAAGGTCTCCAAGCAGGGGTCGACCCTGTCGGGTGTGATGGATGCCTTCGCGATATCGGTCAGTCTCGGGCTGCAACACGGTGTTCCGCTCTCGACCTTCGTGCACAAGTACACCAATATGCGCTTTGAGCCGGCCGGTATCACCGATGACGCCGAGCTGCGTCTTGCTTCGAGTCTTGTCGATTACATCTTTCGGCGTCTCGCGCTTGACTATCTGACCCTTGACGAGCGCATTGACCTTGGCATCTTGTCCACGGGCGAGCGCACGCAACCAACGCTTCCCGGACTTGAAAACCTCGAGATCGAGACCGCTGTGCGTGACGAGCACCAGCGATACGGAGTCGGTGGCGACTCGGCAATCTCGGGCACCGTCGTCCCGCGTGCCGATGCAGAGACGGTCTTGCCACAAAGCAGCGATGCTCCGTTCTGTTATTCATGTGGCAATGTGATGCAACGTGCCGGTTCGTGTTATTGCTGCCCGTCATGTGGTTCAACAAGCGGCTGCAGCTGAACAGAGCGGTCTCGGTCCCTCTCCATATCATTGCGATCATTTCGCAGCGCGTCTCACGGCAAGTGGCGCCGCCGTGGCCAGGTCATCTTTTGCGATCACGTATTGAACCAGATCCAGCCGGTCGAGGTCGGGAAGAATTCTGTAGGGTGATCTGATTCGCGCGATTGAAGTGCGCGCGTTGGACATCGCGGTCTCGGTGGGCGCCATTGTCAGCGCAAGCATCGGCATATTCCCGTTGTAGCGCGATGACGCCGTGACGATGTACGAATCATCTAAAAACACAGGTCAGCTCGATTCGCTCGGGGTCTGAGCGAAGGTATCGATGGGCGTACCGGCTCGATTCGGTCTCGTGAGATCTGGCGGCATCTCATACTCTTTTGGCGAGTGATTGCGCGTTCGACATCCGCGCGAGTCTTGAGGATGTTGTCGAAAGAATTATGGCCATGAATCTTTCGACGAGAATAAAACCAGTGGCGACGAGGATCGTTGCGGCGATCATCGCGGGCATGCTCGTCTTCGTCTTTGAGATTTTTGTTCCCGCAACAGCCGCAATGCACGTTGTCATCGCCTTTTTGGTCTTCGAAGCGTGGCTCCTCTCTGAACTTTTTATCGAAGTCGCGATACGTGAGCCGACGACGAGCCAGGCAATCCAGGATCTGAGAACGCTCCTGAGAGAAAAGATCCCCAATCTCGAGGCGCTTCGCGTCCTCGCTTCGCGTGAAGAGGCTGATCTCTATCTGACGGAGGCACTCGCAGAGGAACCCTTCGTGAGAAATCCAGGATTCCAACCAGTACGAGCATGGATGATTTCCCTCGGAAGCGAGCTGATGATGCTTTTCGAAATGCGATTCCGAAATCCCTCGATGACAAGAACTGCATCCTGCGCGAGCTGATCTTTGACTACCCTCCCCTTGTCGACGAGTCGACACGGATCCAGTCCGAGGCAAACGGTCTCTATGAATTTTGCGCGTGGCACAATCCTCCAGCCGTTTTCATGGCATTTGTCGTCATCGAGTTCAAGGAGGCGGCGTGGTCGCCCGAGGTGATTGTGGGCTGGGCTGTTGCTGCAGGACTGGCATTTGACTCGCATTCGTTTATCCTCATTGAGCCAAGCGTTGACAAGTGCTATTCCCGGTTGTTCGAGGCGCTTTGGAACAGCGGGCTTCATCATGTCGAAGAGGCGGAGTCGGCGCTGTCTGCATCGGAGGCGAGGCGGATCGACGAGCATGCGCCGGAGTGCAGGAGGGGTCGCAGGGACCTTGATTGCCGTCGGACCGGCGCCACATCGGGCCAGAAAGGAAGAATTCCCTCACCCTCGGGAGTCCTGAGCACTCCGAGATAGCGTCGTCCCTGCATGATCTCCCTTTGCGGGTGAAATGGAGCCAAGCGCGAAGAAAGTTTTGGTGCTTCGATCGTCAAAATTGGTGCTTCGATCGTCAAAAGAGGTAGAATGACGTTGACCTTTGACAGCGAGGGTATCGAGGGCTGGTGACAGCGCGCTTGCTCAGGTCGGAGGCATTGGGATGTCCAGCAAGTGCGACTCCAATTATGAGTTCGGCGTTTCCGTTGTTTTCGGTGGCGATCGGGCAAATGTTGAGGTACTTGGTGTACTCGATGGTTCGAACGCGCACCTTCTCGGGGAATTCCTCAACGCGGCGATAGCCAGCGGGTCGGACCTTGTCGCATTGCATCTCGAGGAGTTTGATCTTGAAGATCCGATTGGAATTCAGATCATCGCCGAGGCTGCACACCACCTGGTTGCGCTCGGCGGACGACTCACGATCCACGCGGCTCAAACTTTTCTGGCCCGTCTGACCACGGTGGACGAATTCAGAGATCTCGTCGAGGTACAAGCGCGTGAACAAGACCCAGAACATCTCGGAATTGCGCAATCGATTTCATCCGCAGCCATGACGCCGCGTGTTGCCTCGCTCCATCCCGAGGAGGAGCTCCGCCGACTCATTGCCGTACCCTCCAGCCGCGATGTCGTCGACGGGGTGCTGCGCCTCCTTCTCGGGATTGCCCAGGTAGCCATCGGTGGTGCGGATGGCGTCAGCGTTTCGCTTCGACGTCAGGGGGTTCTCGCCACGGTCGCCGCAAGTGATCAGACCATCTCGGCGATGGATGCGAACCAGTACCGGACCGGTGAGGGCCCATGTGTTGACGCCTCGGTTACCGGTCGCTGGTTTCACGCCGAATCATTGTCGTCTGAAAGCAGATGGCCGCGCTTCACGCCGGCGGCTCTCGGTCTTGGAATCAATGCCATCCTGTCGTTGCCACTCCTTTCAGAGGACCATCCGGTTGGCGCACTGAATATCTATTCTCGCACCGAGTCCGCGTTTGGATCTGATGATCAGCGTTTGGCAACGTTGTTCGCGGAGGAGGCTTCATCCATTCTCTCTGCCGCGGGAGTAGATCTAAGTGACACACAGTCGTCGCATCAGATCGGAAGGTCGCTGCAGATCCGGAGGACCATCGCCCAAGCCGAGGGAATCATTATGGAGCGACGAGGCGTCTCGGCGGACGCAGCCTACAGCGAACTTCGCGACCATTCCCAGAGAACAAACCAGCCGTTACGCGAATTTGCGGCAAGCGTTGTCGATTCGACACAACTGCCGAAAATTCCAACTGAAGACAGATCGAGTGGTGGTGAGCATGAATCAAAGTAAAAGTGCAATGCTCGACAGATACCGTCAGGAGGCGGGACTCTCCCAAGGGGATCTCTTCCTGCGTTATTTCGAACTTGGCGGCATGGCTACGGCGCTCGAACTCGAGGCAGCGCTCTTCGGCGCTCTATTGCCGAGCATGCACGACCGCGAGGTGATCGCCCACGCTCTCAATGAACGTTTCGTCGAACTTGGTGGCAACCATCCGGTGCCCTATAAATAGCTGTTGCGGTAGGCCAGGCTGCGGAGCGTTTTGCGCGGTGGTTCGATCGAACATCGAACACCGTGTAGAAGAGCGCCGCGAGATGGCGCAACTATTCGACCAGTTTGGCGATCTCGTTGGACGGAGACCTTGTCAACCTCGACAACGTCGGAATGGCTCCTCTGATCGGCCCGCAAGAGGAGACGATTTCAACGGCCATTGCAACGAGTCTCTTGTTGTCGTGCCCAAGACGCGCGTCATTGCGGGATGGTATCTGGGTGCTCTCCATCTGTCGCGAGACAATTTTCGCCCCGAGAGCAGCGCGGTAGAGGGTGGCCCATGGGGTTGTATAATTACTGAGCGTGTGATTGTCGACTTGGAGGAATTTGATCTTCAGACCAATCGGACGAAAATGGATCGTGTCTGCACGACGCGTCGGAGGAGCGAATTTCGGTGGTTTCGTTGCCTTTAAGCCGGTCAGCAGCTTGTGCGCGCGAGCCGCGCGGTGATGGACGATGAGCGATCCCTCCGCGGTTTCCGAAGACTCGGTTTTGGTTATGGCGGTCGACCTCATGTACGCCGCCAGGCTTCTCTTTTCCGCAGGCAGTCTGGAACAGACGCTCGCTCAGATTGTGGAGCTCTCGGTGAGCACGATCGAGGGATGCGAGTTCGCGAGTATTTCACTTGTCGAGGGCGACACCGTTCCCTCCTCGATTTACCCTGACGCGAAAGTTATCGAGATACGTGAGATCCAGCGCCGCCTCGGAGAGGGACCATCGATCGACGCAACGACCCAGCAGGTCACCTTTTATGCTGCCGAACTCGGTTCTGATGAACGTTGGCCACGTTTTGGACCCGAGGTGGCATCGCTGGGAGTGCATAGCATGCTCGCGCTTCCACTTGCCGCTGAAGGGACTCGCGGGTGCCTCAATCTTTATGCCTCCCGCTCCGCGGCATTTGATATCACTGACCGCGCGAGAGGTCTGCTTCTTGCCTCGATTGCCGCCCTCGCCTCTTCGTTCGCCCGAATCCACGAGGACGAGGAACGTCGCGCGGAGAACCTCCATGCTGCCCTGGCAACGCGTGAACTCATCGGTCAGGCCCAGGGAATCCTCATCGAACGCGAAAGGATAACTGCCGATCAGGCATTCGCGATCTTGCGTCAGGCCTCGCAGCATCTCAATGTGAAGCTGCGAGAGGTCGCGCAGCGTCTCGTCGATACCGGTGAGCGTCCTGAAGACGGGCAGCCGCACACTCCATAGACCGACGAAGGGGTCGAATGACCTTGGGCTCCCTGTTGCCTCACGTCAAATCCTCCGGGAACGGCTCGCGTACGGATAGGGTCGCCCTCTGGTAGTATGGAGACAGCCTCGGGTGATGCCTTCCCCAGGTGGGCTGCTCCGATCCCGGGCAAGCCGAGCCCTTGGGGCTGAGGCGAGATAGCCGAGTCATCATGTCCAATCGGACGCAACTCAGTATTCCAGTTCCCGTAGAGACCGCATTTGGTCACCGACTCCAGAACGGCCTGCGGTTCGCTCCGTCGCTCCGTACTGCCTGGCAGATCATTCATTCCGAAAATTCCGGCGATCTGAGAGCGATTGATCCGGAATATCCTTTGGCTTCGCCTGAACCCGATGCATTTCCAGATGGCACGGGAGACGCTCCTGGAGGAGTTCAGATCACCGCGCCGGTGGCGTCATGAACAAGATCATCCACGTGTCGCGCACCAAGCTTGTTGCCATTCCTCTTGCGATCGCCCTTACGTTGTCGGTCGGTGCCGGAGTCGCCATGGCGGCAACATCGCCGCCAAAGGTATCCACCGGAAGCGTGGCATCGATGATGCCCACCTTTGCCGATGTCAACGGGACCGTCAATCCGAACGGAGCGGCAACCTCGTGGTACTTCGAGTATGGGTTGAGTACCGCGGTCGGATATGCGTCAAAAACAGCCGCAAAGAGTGCAGGTTCTGGTACGACAGATGTCAGTGTCACCGGCACGCTCACAGGCCTCTCTCCTGCGACGAGTTACAACTACCGGATCGTCGCTGTGAATAGTCGCGGTACGACGGTTGGCGGGGTCGGCATCTTCAACACCTCAGCCGCTCCAGCGGTCGTTACCGGAGCCGCGAGCAGCATCACCGCATCCTCGGCAAAGCTGAACGGCATCGTCAACCCGGAGGCTCTCTCGACGAGCTGGTATTTCCAGTATGGGTCGACAACGGCTTATGGCTCGAGCACCCTGACGAAGCAGGTCGCGACAGATTCCGGTGACACGATTGTTAGCATCGGGATCGCGCATCTCGCGGCGAAGAGCACGTATCACTATCGAGTCGTGGCAAAGAGCAGTGCCGGCACGAGTTACGGCACCGACATGATGCTCACGACTGGACTCTCCATGACGATGAATGCCTCCGTCCCAAGCGTCATCTACGGGGGTTTTGCCACCCTGTCGGGCGCGGTTGCGACCGGGAAGTCCGGAGTGCACGTCACCGTTATGAGCGAAGCGTTCGATCAGACCGCATTTTCGGGTATTGCAGACGTCACCACCGGGAATGGCGGTGCATGGAGTTTCTCGGCACAGCCGACGGTGCGAACCACCTTCAAGGCGCAGACGAGTAGTGGATCAAGCTCTCCCGTGATGATCGGTGTCTCTCCGAGGGTCTATCTGAATGTCGTCTCCGGAGGCCGACTGTCGACCCGTGTCGTGGGTGCGATTTCTTTCGCCGGGCATGTTTTACAGCTGCAACGGCTCTCACGCGGACTGTGGGTTACGTGGAAACACGTGCGCCTGAACGGTAGTGCAAAGGCGGTCTTTTCCACCTCTCTTCCCAAAGGAAGCACCACGATTCGCATGGCCATTGGACCGTTTGTTCCGGGAATCAACCAGGCGGCTGCGGGATATCTCGCTGGATTTAGCCGCACCGTCCAATACCGACGCTAGCGAGCAGATGAACTTCATCTCGGACGGGTCTCTCGTCCTCGGAGATGGCAGGTACGGCAAGTCTCACCAAGAGGAAAATTTGATGAACGGTTAGGTTGGCCAATGGCTGCAACGGCCTTGCAATGATAGATGTCCCGGATGTGACCGATACGAGAACAACGGACATGAATGCCGTTACGGAGCGAATCCCCCGTATCGTCGTTCTGCACCCGCACCCCTCGTATCGAACCACTCAGTCACCTGCAGTGGTGCGGGCGTATTCGCTGAGTCCCCCCCAGCGAATCCGCCCGCGTCCTTCGGGCAATACCGCGAGACGACGTGCACGCAAGGTTCCAGCACCGCTTGGCCTGCGGATCATGGTCTCGCTCCTCATCGTGGTGTTTTTCGCGAGTATGGCGGGAGTCGTCGCGCAAAGGGCACGTCCAAAATGGTTCACGGGGCTTGAGAACTACATCCACCCACGGTCACCGGGAGTCATCTCCCAGCCAGCCCAGCTGCTCGATCACGCGGTGCTGGTCTCTTCGACACCGACCTCGATTGTCTATCAGGTACCGGCCGCAAGGTATTCCATCGTGCTCTCGGTCGACCACCGGTGTTGGTTCATCGTCAAATCACCCGCCGGTGGAACCTCGACACTCGCAGCAATGGTCCTGGCGCCCTCTGCGAGTCCGATGTCGATACCCGTCTACGGGAGCTCCTCGCTCATGGTCGGCGCACAGACGCGATCGGTCGCGATCATCTCGGGAACCCATCGGCTCGGATCCATCGCATCGCCGCGCGTTGGCGTCATCTATACGTTCGAATCAAAGCCCTGAACGACCGGCCACCACGCGACTAGAACAATCCAGCTCCACTGAGAGGGTGAGAACCCCAGTTGCATGTCGCGGACGCTCTCGTGGCTGCACTCCTCTTTCGGGTCACGAACTCTCCGAACGGTCCGATGTGACTGGACTTGCCTTGGACACCTCATCTGTTCAAGCCAGACGGACGAGTTGTCACAACGACGAATGCGTTGGGAGTTCAGCGAGTCTCTCTGCCACAGACGCGAGCGAGCATCTCGTTCGGATGATCGGGGGCGTGATTCGCGCTCCATGCGACGTATTGGTCGGGGCGCACGAGAATGAGCGATGCTCCGTAGCGATCCCGATCTTCACCAAGGTCATCGCGCACGACACGCAGGGGAATGCCGAGCCGGTCCGCCTGCATGACAATCGTCTCGACCTCTGCGTTGTCCGCTCCAAACGCAAGCAAGGTGAGATTGTGTCCGAGCTCTTCGTAGACATCGCGTGAAGAGCTAAGACGACAGGGTGCGAGGTGGTGTCCCGGCTGGGCGAGGAAGGTGTGCTCTCCATGGATGCCGATGTCCTTCGATGTTGCTCCGACGATGACGCTTGAACCGTCATAGCGCGGTTCATACCAAGGAGGAGCGAACTCACCTCCGGTGCGCGAGTTCCATGCCTTCTCGAATGCGGGTTCATTGACGTTGGGGTCGTAGCGGGAGAAGAACTCCGCGTCGTCATCGATCCACCGCCCGATGACGTCGTCTCCGGTCTCGGCGAAGATCGGATGACGCTCTTGCGAGTAGGACTCGAGCAGCTGCTCTCCGCCCCATCCCTGCAGGTTTGCCGCGAGTTTCCAGCCGAGGTTGGCGATGTCATCGAATCCGGTGTTGAGTCCGAGTCCTCCATAGGGGGGATGGACATGACTCGCGTCGCCGGCGATAAAGACGCGACGGTTTCGGTAACGCTGCGCGACCTCGATCTTGAGATCCCAGAGACCGATGTGCTCGAACTCACATGCGAATTGGAATCCAGCCGCCTCTTCCAGCATCGACTGGAGCGTTTCGGTATCTGAGACTCTCATGTCATCGGGCACCGGGCCGTGGAAGAACCAGCTCTCTCCAAGTTTCACCCGTCCAAAAAACTGCCAGATTCCGTGGTACTTCGGGTTGAGAACCCGATATGTCGTCCGCTCGGGAAACCGTTCGAGACCCGCGTGGAGTTCTGTTGAGCGAAACACTGCGAGCACCATCTTCTGGGAGAAGTCGCGTGTCCTTCTCTCGATGCCCGCACATTCGCGAACAAGCGAACGCGCTCCATCACAGCCGACGACAAAGCGGGCGCGCAGCTCACCGATGTCGGTCGGATCATCGCTCGATTCGAAGACGACCTTCGCGTAATCCGCGTGCTGATCGACGTCGGTCACCGTCGTGGCGTAGTTGATGGTGATCGTGCTGACTTTCCCAGCTCTCGCGCGAAGAACCTCTTCGGTTCGGTATTGCGGAAGACGTTCATTTTTTTGGAAGAAGAACTGATCGACGACATCAAGCCCCTCGGGGAGGTACCAGTAACGCGACGAGAGGCTTCCATATGCGGTGATGCCACCGATCGGATAACCGGGTGGCAGAACCCGCGCCGCGCGGAGTTCCTCGAGGCATCCCCAGAAGTAGAAATGCTCAAGGCTGCGGTGCATCAATGACTGGCCCTTGGGAATCGTGCCGACGCGTTCGCGACGCTCGATGACCACGCAGGTGATGCCGCGTTGGCCAAGGTCGATCGCGAGTGCCATGCCAACGGGTCCGCCTCCGACGATGACTACCTCGACATCGACCTCAGCCTCGCGCCCGGGGATCGTCATCGTTTCGCTGCAAGTCGCTCGAGCAGATGGTCGAGCGCGGGTTCAGGTGTCTGGTGAATGGTTCCTCCAGTTGATTCGATGAGCGACGCTATCTGCAAGTTGACGGTTGTCGCCCGGTTGTCACCACTCGATCGTGGGTCGAGGCGGAATCCGCCTGCGATCCGACCGATTCCCACGGCGTAGCCGATCTCAGCTGCTGTACCGTCATCGACGGAGACGCCGTCGAGACAGGCGAGCAGTCCATCGCATTCCCGGATCATCGCCATGTTTGCCCTACCGACAACGAGATTCGCCCGGGCGATCTCCTGCTCGCCGGCGTTGTTCGCGCACAGCTCCCCAAGCATTCGTCCTTCGTTGGTGTTCCACGGATCAAGCGCCCGGGCTCCCTTTCGTGTGACGAGCGTGACGAGTTCCGAGTTGAACGCGCGCGTATACGCCAAGAATCCGAGTGGGCTCGCGATATAGATGGAAGGTGGTGCAGGCATCGGCTAGCCGTTCTCCTCAGGCGGATTTGATTGCGGATCCGTTGGCCATGGCCCGTTCCGCGAGGGCGCGTTTACCGCCCGTCTCGGGAACCTTGAATGCGACGATCAACGCGACGATGCCGCCCGACGCGCCGACGAACAAGAATGAGGCCGCATAGCTCACTGTCGCGAGCGAGGCAAATATCACCGGTGAGAGGGCAACGCCTCCCTGGCCGACGAATCGCCAGAGACCGAGGAACATTCCGCGCGCCTCGGGCGGTGCGACATCTGCGCCGACGGTCTGGATGGAGCCCCCGGTGATCCCCTGCGCGAAGGCGGTGAAGAGGAAGATCGTGACATAGACCGCTACGGTCATGTTGAATATCGCCGTCAGGGCGAGTCCGGTCATGGTGAGCGCGACTCCGCCGAATCCGGGGACCATGGTGCGCTTGCGGCCAAAGCGGTCCATCGCCCAGCCGGCGACAAAGCCGATCGGCAACATGATGAACGCGGCCCCCGAGGCGAGAAAGCCGATCTGGTCCGGCTTCAGGTGATAGCGAAAGGCCGCGTAAAGGTTCAACAGGCTCGCCTGGATCGGACCGCGCGCGCATGCGGCGAAGAAGGCGATCGCGAAATAGTTTGTCCGGGTCGCGAGCAGGCGGCGATAGGTGAACGGGCGTGCGCTGGTTGTTGTGGATGTGGTTGAGGTCTCCGTGGCTGCCCCGTCGGCAGGAGCAACCTCGCGCCGTGGCGTGTCCTGGATGTATCGATAGGCGGGAACGAGCGCGAGAAGCGCGAGGGCTCCGTAGGCGACGAAGGGGGAGCGGATCCCCCAGGAGGTCGCCATCACGCCGCCGATGAGCGGCCCGAGGGCACGACCGGTGTTGTCCATGCCGAACATCCAGCTGACCTGGCGCCCGCGCTGTTCGGGCGCCGAGCCGTGTGAGATCCCCGCGAGTCGACCCATCAGCCAGAGCTGTGCGGCGAAACCGTCCGCGAATCTCAGCGCAAGAAGTTCGGGATAGGTGTGGGCGAAGACAACCGCGAAGGCCATCACCGCGGTGAGAATCGGTCCCATCAGCATGACCCTCCGACGACCGAAGCGATCGATCAGCCAGCCGGCGGGGAGCGCACCGGCGACGTTTCCGATCAAAAACGAGGTGGTGATTCCGGTCGCGACGGCGAAACCGACGTGAAAAGACTGCGCGATCGCGGGGATCGAGGGAACCGCGATTCCCGTGCCCATGGCAAGGATCAGTGCAGGGAGATAGGTTGAATTGAACGCCGCCCACGACCATGCCTTCATTCCTTCGGCAGCTGCAGTGGCACCCTCTGGTTCTCTGGCGGCCGGGCCCGTCTCGCTCATGAAACCTTATCCACCCCTGTCGCAAAAAATGCCGGAACAATCTGGTCGGTAGATCCGCTCTGACGTGACGAGCACCAAAGTCTGGATCGAGAGAGAACGTTAGTTGCCAGATGATGCGCTGGGCCATTACGAGGGCGTATTACCAGCTTGCTCTGGTGTCTTCGTCGTGAACGCGGTTGTCGTCGATGACAAAAGGGGTAATCTGGATGATCAGATTTTTCCCGATTTCCCTGAGCAGCCACGCGCCCAACGGTCTGAGCTAGAGGATGTCCTTGTTCGAACAACGCTCGTTTATCGACATCGACGAGGTTGGTCAGCCAACAACCGAGCTTGCGGTCGAGCAACACTACGTCGCGATGCTGTACTCGACGCTCGACCGATACAAAGAAAAGATCCGGGAGCAGCTGAGCGACATCCGCGCTGCTTCCGCGACGGGCACCCACCAGTGGAGGACCGAGCGCGAGGCGCTCGCCTACAACCTCGAGCGCCGTCTGGCGGGAATTGCCATCGGTGACGCACCGGTATGTTTCGGGCGCCTCGATCTCGAAGAGGGCTCAATTCTGCACATCGGACGGGTCGCGATCAGCGGTGATGACCAGGAGGTATTGCTTGTCGACTGGCGGGCCCCGGTGGCCGCGCTGTTCTATCGCGCGACCTCTGGCGCGCCCGAGGGTGTGCGCATGCGGAGACACCTGCTCGCCAAGGGTCGCGATGTGATCGACATCGATGACGAGATCTTCGATCGCGAGCTGCTGGAACACAGTGACCCACGCATGCTGCATGGCGACGCGGCCCTTCTCGCTGCGGTCGGTCGTGCCCGTACCGCGCTGATGGGTGACATCGTCGCGACCATCCAGCGCGAGCAGGATGCGGTTATCCGTTCTGATCTCTCAGGGATCCTCGTCGTCCAGGGGGGGCCTGGCACCGGCAAGACTGCGGTCGCTTTGCATCGGGCGGCCTATCTGCTCTATGCACATCGCAATCGCCTCATTCAAAATGGCGTTCTCGTCGTCGGACCGAACCGGGTTTTTCTCCACTACATCGAACAGGTGCTTCCCTCGCTCGGAGAGACCGGAGCGATGCTCGCGACTCCGCATGGCCTCTATCCCGGTGTCCGACCGACGCGTCATGACGAGGTGACCGCGGCGCGCATCAAGGGCAATCTTGTCATGGTCGAGATCATCAAGCGCGCGATCGCTGACCGTCAGCGCGTTCCTCGCGAAGAACTCGTGCTCGCGTTCGAGCGCTCTCGGCTCCGTCTGCCCCGGGCGGTCGTTCGTCGGGCGCGAGATATTGGCCGGTCACGCAGGCGTACGCACAACCAGAGTCGCGTCGTGGTCGAAAGCGCGCTGACGGAATATCTTGTCACGCAGGTCGTGCGCGCGATGTCCGATGCCGGTGAGCGAGTACCGGCCCAAGAGGAGTTCAAGACGATTCGTCGCTCGATCGCGCGCTCTCATGATTTCAGGGTTGCTTTGGAGCGGATCTGGCCGATCCTTACCCCCGAGCAACTGTTGAACGACCTGTTCGGAATCCCAGCGCTGTTGCGTTCGGCGGCAGTTGACCTTGACGAGCATGAACGTGACTCGCTGGCACGCATGCGCATCGAGAATGCGGTCGGCATTGACTGGACGATCGAAGATGTCGCGCTGCTCGACGAGGCGGCCGAGTTGCTCGGCCCGGCAGATGATGCAAAGAAAAGACGCGATGCACGTCGCAAGATGACCGAGAGAAAGGAGGAGGCCGCCTACGCTCAACAGGTGCTCGGTACCTTCCGCGTGGATCTCGACATCGATGCGGACCTGCTCGCAGACCGCTTTGCCGGCAAGGGTCCAGAGGATCTCGCGGCGCTCGCGGCGACCGATCGCACCTGGAAGTTCGGTCATGTGATCGTCGATGAGGCGCAGGAGCTCTCGCCGATGACCTGGCGGATGATCTTTCGCCGGAATCCGACGCGATCGATGACGATCGTCGGAGACCTCGCACAGGCGAGCTCTCCGTGGGCACCTCCGAGCTGGGCGTCGGTGCTCGATCGATACGGCAACGACGGCTGGCGCGCGGTTGAACTGACGGTGAACTACCGGACACCGCGCGAGATCATGGAACTCGCGGCTCCGGTACTCCACGCTGGCTCTCCGGGTATGGTCGCGCCAGGAGCCATCCGTGACTCTGGCCACCTGCCGGTCGCCTACGAGAGCACGCCCGACCAGCTCGGAGTCAACACCTTTCGCGCCGTCGCGCATGAGCTCCAGCACCTCGACGAGGGGCGCCTCTGTGTGCTCGCACCGGGTGCGCTGATCGACGAGATCCGTGCGACGCTCGCTGGACTCTTGCCGATCTGGTTCGCGAGCGGGACCCGCACCGATGACTCGCGTGTCGTGCTGCTCGACGTGCGCGACGCGAAGGGACTCGAATTCGATGTCGTCGTCCTTGTCGAGCCCGAGATGATGATCGAATCCTCACCGCGGGGCCTGAGTGACCTCTATGTTGCGCTGACGCGCGCCACCCAGCGACTGGTCATGGTACACGCGAAGGGTCTGCCAGAGATGTTTCTGCCTGGCAGCTACGAGCGGCACGACCTTCCCCTCGGTTGACCTTAGCTATCTGTTATGCACCCGGCGGGTGTGATGACCTGACGGAGGAGATTGTCCCCTACGATCTTGTTGTCATCGTCGATGAGGTGGCTTTGGCTCGACGATGACGAGAACGAAAATGGATGCTGTGCCGAGGTTTTTGGAGATGGCGATGATGCACAACGCGATGCACAACGTGATGAACCACCGATGACGCTGTTCTCCTCACCCAGGGAGATACAGCTCGCTCTGCGTGGGGTTGACTATCTCGTGGACGAGGCGCTTGCGACCGTGGTCTTTCTTGCGCTCGTGATGGCGCGGCCGTTGTTCCTCGAGGGCGAGCCTGGTTCGGGCAAGACCGAACTCGCGAAGGCGATCGCGCTGATCACCGGAGGCGAACTTCTCCGGCTGCAGTGCTACGAGGGGATTGATTCCTCGCAGGCGCTGTATGAATGGGACTATTCGCGACAGCTCGTCCACCTGCGTCTTCTCGAGGCTCGTGCCGAACTCGGTGACCTCGATGAGGAGGAGCTCTTTTCCGAGCGGTTCCTTCTCCGACGTCCGTTGCTCCGCGCACTTGGGACAAAACAAGATGGGGCGCGACCCGTATTGTTGATCGATGAGGTGGATCGGGCAGATGACGAGTTCGAGGCATTTCTCCTCGAGGCCCTCTCGGATTATGCCGTGACGATCCCAGAGATCGGCACCATCATCGCCGAGCAGCCTCCGATCGTGGTGCTGACCTCGAACAGGACAAGGGATGTCCATGATGCCCTCAAGCGCCGATCGCTCTATCACTGGCTCGATCAACCATCGTTCGAGACCGAGGTTGCCATCGTGCGGGCGCGCGTTCCATTGGTGAGCGAGGAGTTCGCGCGCGAGGTGACCGGTGCGGTCCGTCTGCTGCGCGGGGTTGGGCTCTACAAGCCACCTGGCATCGCGGAGACGATTGACTGGACGGTTGCCCTCCAACATCTTGGAGCAATCCATCTCGAGGCCCCGTCGGTCGAGGCGACGCTCGGTCTCGTGGTGAAATACCGCGAAGACGTTGACCGAGTGCGCGAGATTGGCATCGGGGATATTGTCGCGCGCGCAATTTCATGAACTGAGTCATCGTGATCTGGCCCAAGGATGATCAGATTGACATCACAGAGCTTGCAGTCGCTCTCCGGAGAAGTTGTACAAGAAACGGTCTCGCGCTCTCTGTCTCGGCGGCGATCGATCTTCAAGAGGCCTTCCAACAGCTTCCACGACCTGACCCCGCCGGGCTGTATTACGCATCTCGCGCAATTTGTGTGCATCGTCTTGAGGAACGGGTGTTGTTTGACCTGGCGTTCTTCTCATTGTTCGATCAGGTATCGACAGACGATCAGGTGATTGCCGATGAGCTCGTTGAACGGTTCGAAGGTCCCGGGCCCTATGGATCCGAAGATACGACCGACGGCCAGCCAATGTTCAAGGTCGGAGCCTACAGTCGCAATGAATACCTTCAGGATCGTGACATTACGACCTGCTCGGTGGATGAACTCGAGATGATCAGCGCCGCTCTCGCCCGTCTTGACCGGCGCCATGCGAGACCCTCTCGCCGTCGCACGCGCTCTACGCCAAGGAGCTCGGAGGCGATTGATCTTCGTCGCTCGATCGGAGTATCGCGCTCGATTGCAGGCGAGATATTTGAGCTTCGCTACCGTGCGCGGCGTGCCAAGTCGCGACGCGTGGTATTTCTCGTCGATGTCTCGGGGTCAATGGAAACTTATGTCCCGGTCTTTCTCCGCTTGATCCATGGAATCTCCCGGGGCGCGATACGCGTCGAGGCATTCAGTCTCGGCACGCGCCTTACCAGGTTGTCCCGTGCGATCTCGCGTACCACCGTTGGAGAGGCGCTGCGCGAAATTCGTGGCTTGGTGCAAGATTGGTCAGGGGGAACACGTCTTGGAGAGTCGCTCGAGCGATTCAACGACCTTTTCGGAATCCGGGGTCTCGCCCGGGGTGCGACGATCGTCATCGTCTCTGATGGTCTCGACAGAGGAGATCCCGAGATGCTTGCGCGTCAGATGAGACGCCTGCATCTCGTCGCCCGCCAGGTGATATGGATCAATCCACTCAAAGCGAGTCATCACTACGAGCCGCTCGCGCGCGGGATGCGGGCAGCGATGCCGAACATTGATCATTTCATCTCCGGTCACTCGCTTTCCTCGCTCATCGAACTCGTTGGGCTCATCCACAGACCCGTTCGGTTTCACCCCTTCCGAGGCGCACCTGTGATCGGTCCTGGTCACTGAACGCAGGCGCCAGGGCCGCAGTGGGGCTGATTGTCGCGCGAACGGTGAGTTGCCCTAACCTCGGATCCCAGACAGCGCCCGGTGCGCTCCGAATGATCCGGGAGAAGATTTCATGCGCGACGGTTTTTTGGTCTATGACACCGATACCCATATCTCACCCTCCGCCGAGGAGCTTTCGGAATACCTCTCGCCGCGACTCCGCGCGTTGGTTCCCGACCTAGAGAGTCATCTCTATGAGGTGCGTATCGGATATGCGGGCGAGATCAACGAACCTCCGTTTCGACACCGTTACCGGTTTGCAAACGCGGTGGCGGGATGGGGATCGAGCGAACCTCGCGTTCTCGGAGAGGCCGCACCACGCAAACAGGAGCGTCACTTCCAGAGGTTCATGGGCAAGCGCCTGCCGAGCGACGGTGGTCATGAGATCGTTGGGGTGAGGCTCAACGACATGGACGAGGAGGGCGTCGACGTCCACATGCTCGTTCCCGATCCCGCCAACGGAGCGGAGAATCCAGAGATCGAGTACGAAATGCTCGCCGCACAGCATCGTTGGATCGATGATGTGACCAAAATGGCGCCACATCGACTCAAATCCCTGATCGTCGTGAGTTCTCGTTCAATCGACTGGTCGGTGCGCGAGATCCATCGATATGGATCCTCTGACTGGGCTGTCGGAGTCCAGGTGTACATGCCACTTGACTATCCGATCGATCACCCGGATCTCGCACCGATCTTCCTCGCGGCCCAGGAGGAGGATCTTGCGATCGTGCACCACTCCTTTGCCACGGGATATCCGGGTTATCGCGATATGTGGAACAACCCGTTTCTTGGCAGGTCAGCCTCGCATCCGTGGGCCGCGGCCCGCTTTATCGGTGCGGTGATCGGTTCGGGGATGTTCGACAGCTACCCAGAGCTGCGGTTCGGTGTGCTTGAGTCGGGATTCGGTTGGCTGCCACACTGGGCGGTTCGACTCGACGACCAGCTCATCTATGTCGGATATTGCAATGAAAACCTGAAGTACAAGCCGAGCGAATATCTCACCTCGGGCAGATTTTTCTGTTCGATCGAGATGCATGAGGGACCGGAGATGGTGAAGATGTTCACCGAGATCCTCGGTGACGAGATCCTCACCTTCGGCACCGATTACCCCCACGCCGAATCGCGTTTTCCCGAATCGGTTGACCGGGTACTCAGCTGGACCAAATCTGGTGTCAGCGAGGGTGCGATCAAGAAGATGATGTGGGACAACGCGGTGCGTTTTTTCGGTCAGCCGTAGATTCGCAGGCATACGATCGGCCTGGCGGGTTAGCCTCACACGAGGGCAAAGCCAACCGAGTCTACCAACCGATGCCGGCACGCTTCTGCGCTGCTCGCGAGCGCCAAAGAGCGAGCGCGTGAAAGGTGAAAGGAGAGCGATGAGCGACGATGTCACGCCATTCCTCTTTGGCTGGAAGCTCACGGAGATCGTCTTCGTCGAGGATCGCCTGCATCTGCGCTCTGGAACTGTCGGCGTGCTCGTCAACGTCGACAGTGCGGCCCGGTGTTTCAAGCATGCGGAGCACGACGCGCCGATGGCGAACTGTGCCTGTGGGTTCTTTGCCCGGTCGACGAGCGAATCGCTGGTTCTCTATGCGCGCTATCCCTTCTCCCATCTGATCGAGGTCGAACTCAGCGGCAGGGTGATCGCCAGGCGTGGGGAGATGAGGGCGCAACACCAGCGGATCCTGCGCCTTCTGTTGCTGCCGACCTGCTACCGATGCGGAGGTGGTGCCTCGATGCTCACCGAGCCAGCGCCGTCGCGTTCACGTGTCGAGGTCTTTCCCGCTCCGGCTTTGACGAGCGTCTGTGAGGACTGTGCGGGAGCACGCTGGTGGCTGCGCGATGAGGTCCAGAGCGAGCTTGAGATTCCGGTCAGCTGGGCGGTTCCGAGCGAGGCGCTCGTGCTTCACGGGGTAGGGATGAACCTCGGAGACCACTGACTGTGTGTCTTCCTTTGACTCACGCGCTTGGCACGAACGAAGGAGATGTCAAGATAGGGGCGACGGGTCTCTCGATACCCAGATTGTGAAAGATGATAGGGGAGTCTGCAATGATCACCACCGAACACAACGACCGACTCACAAGGGTCGGCAAGGGAACTCCGGGTGGCGAGATGATGCGCCGTTACTGGCACCCGATCGCACCAAGCGCGAAGCTCGACGAGAACCCGGTACAGAG
>DATKRV010000072.1:0-36410 GCA_035532075.1 Acidimicrobiales bacterium
GTGGGGGCTTGGTAAACCTCATTGAGAACCGTCTCCCCGGCGAGAACGCAGGTAAGGATTGACTCGAGAACGGGCCATTGATCAAAAGCGATCTCTCTCGGGGACCTACCGATGTGTTCTTCAATGGAACGGTCGTGAGCCCGGGCAAGCAGGGAATTGATGTACATGTATCGCATCGAAGAATCGACGAACGCGACTCCCATTCGCGCGTCGTCGATAAACGAAAGCATGCCTTCCGGATTTTCGAGAAAGCGAACCTCGGGAGCAGAGTCAGTACCCCGAGCTATCGCAGGTGCCTCTCCGGCGGGGTCTGGCACGGTCTCATCATAAAGCGATTTTTGCCTCTTATGCAGGAAATTCATTGATCCGGTGACCCCAATCCAGACATCACAATTCCCCGCACTCAAAGCCACGAGTCGAAGGACCCTCAGGATTGGAACGCAGGAGTCAAACACGGCTTTTGTCCGCGAAGCTATATTCAACCAGCCGTCTGCCAGACTCGGGGCACAATTGAATCCGAGTCGTGCGAGACCCAGAGAAAATGCCTGACCCCAACGTCAGTCAGTTCGCCAACCGAGGCGATGCAAGCGTCCCATGACTCCCTCGGCAATCGCCACTGGGAGTTGTCATCTTGTAAGTACCCACTCGCATTCGCTCGTGCCACATCCGTGATCTGAGCATCACCCGCCCGGTCAGGCACGGATTCATGAGGTCACCCGGTGCTGACAACGAGCATTCAACGAACCTTTGATTCATCGCCCGCAAGCGGCAAACGGTCACAAGAACGCGTCGAGAACAGAGCCCATCGGTCCGGCGGATCCGTCAATCTTGGTCGATCAGCAGATCTAGGGAAAGGGGCTCGGATGATTCTCTCGATGTGCCGAGGGTATGCCCTACAACGAACCCGGCACTCCGACGTGCTCAGCTCAATTCCGGGTGGTTAACATCGGAGATTCAGCGCCTCAAAGATGACGGGGGGGCAATCACGCAAGACCCAGATGAGATACTCCGACAAATCTTGTGCAACCAAAGGAGGAAGATGTGCCCTATGTAGCGACCGGCGCAATCCGCATGTACTACGAGGAGTACGGACGCGGAGCTCCACTCTTGCTCATCTCGGGCACCGGCTGGAGCGGCGAGCACTGGAAACTTGAACAGGTGCCGTATTTCTCGCCGTCGTACCGGGTGATCATTTTTGACCACCGAGGCGTTGCTCGCACCGACAGGCCGGCCGAACGGTACACAACCCGGATATTTGCCAACGATGCCTTCGAAATGCTCGATGCTCTCGGCGTCGACGAGCGGGTGCATATTCTCGGCCACTCAATGGGGGGTCGCGTCGCGCAGTGGATGGCCCTGGACCGCCCCGAGCGGGTACGGTCTCTCATCCTTGCTGCGACCGGTCCTGGCCCGATTGACGACCGCCCCCGCTATCCCGGCATCACTCCGGAAAATGCCGCAGAGTTTGTTGAACTCGGTTGGCCAGGATATGGCGAAGAACACGTGCGCGGTGTGAACATGTTTCTTCATGCAAGCCCTGATGTAATCGAGCGTTTCGCGGCGACCCATCGCGGTCAGTTCGGCACGGATCTTCTGAGTTACCTGCGTCATCTCGACGCGCGTGTCCGCCACGACACGAGGGATCGCCTTTCCGAGATCGTCACGGATACTTTGGTGGTCGTTGGCGCCGAGGACAACTACTCCTCACCGGGTCACCTTGACACGTCAAAATATCTCGCCGAGAGGCTCCCCAATGCCGAACTTGTCGTGATCCCGGAGGTAGCGCACGCATTGCATATCGAGACAGCGGACACGTTCAACGAAATCGTCAGCAAGTTTCTCTCGCGCCATTGACTGGAAGAGCCACGGTCAGCGAGATATCGCGATCTATTCTCTCCGAATCAGCATGTGCACTGTTGGACCTATCCCAAGGAGTCAGCGGACGCAATAACTGGAATGTCGGCTGCCTATCGTTGGAGGTCACGGACCCGCCGCGTAAACTCAAGAGAGCCGTTACGCGTTGGGCAATGACTCCAAGGCGCGATGTGGAGCTTACAAACTAGCGTATTGCGCTCGCTTGGAACTCAATATGGTCGTCCATCGCGAGCACGAGATCCGGCTCGATGCGTTGATGTTGTTCCGCGACAAGACGAATCGCCGTCCCGTAACAGATGAAGGCGCAAACGTGGCGGGAATGTCCGAGTGGTCCATCGATGATCGTGACGTCAACGACCCCTGCTGCATTCATCGCGAGCGCGGCTGTCTGCATCTGGTCCATTGCCTGTTCCCGAGCGATCTGCAGTGACCTGGTGATCACAGGGAGTTCGATGTTCTGCCCGATCTGAGCGAGGGTCTTGCGTACCCCTTGTACTGGCGCGGCAACAAAGCCTGCTCCTGCAACCAGGTCGATCGGGGCCCAACCGGCACGTTCGAGCAGGACAAAGTCGCGCACCGATAGGTCGGTGACGAACGGTCGTCCAGGGGATGCCAACTCATGCCGTATCGGCGTTACCGCCGTACCGGTAAAGGTCACCGATGCGGTCGGACCGTCGATATCAACCTCGACCTCAACACCAACGACACCCACGCCGCCCGCCGTCGCGCACTCCTTGCGGAGCCGTTCAGAGCCACTTTGAAACGCGCTCGCGACCGCCTCTGTCGCATTGGGCAGCTCGATTGGGCCCCCTTGGCCGTACGGAACAATGAACGTTCCATAGGGAATCGCGACAATCGAAATGCCGGTGACGAGGTCGACCGGCTCGTAACCCATGCCATGAAGGAGCAACGTCTCGTCGATCGAAAGATCCGAGGTGACCGACTTGTCATGGCGCGATGGGGCCGCGCCGAGCGCGGCGACCGCCGCACGCATCTCGGATGCCATATCTTCACTCACCGGTCAGCCAACTGTATGACCGGGCGAGGCGGAGCGAGTTTGGCGAAGGCTTTGAATGATCTCACCCGGTTGCCCCGGATCTGCGCCTCGATCTGTGGACCCTCGCCAGTGTCAATGGTGCGCACACGCAGCGACGCGCCGTGCAGCGTGTCACCTCCGAGTTCGGAGCGGACACGTTCTCGAACGAGCTGGCGCGCGGCACTCTGTGCACGCACGAGCTGTTCGATCTCTCCCTTTTGCGGAGCGCCCCAGTTACCGATGTTGGCGCCAATGGACAGACCGCCGCGCATCTGGTACTCGGTGATGCACGATCCGATGACACCGACTGCGGTGATGCCAAGCGCAATATCGACTGGAGCAAATCCCGCCTCAACGAGCTTGTTGAGTTTCTGGCCCGCAAGAAAGGTCGCGAATGGCCTATCGGGTCGAGCGACATCCGCAATGCCCACGGCCGTTCCCGACAGCGCGATCTCGAAGGTCGAGTTCTCGACGTGATGGATGGATCGATCGACAACATCGATGACTCCATGTGCACCAAGTGATGTCGCCTCTTCGAGAAGCCGTCGCTTTGCGGCGCCGAATGCCTCTGTCCAGGCCTCTTCGATCCAGGTCATCTGGTAGTTGAGCCCGTACCCGCGATGTTCAGATGAGACAAAGCCATGCGGGCAGTTGTATTGCTCGGAGTATCCACGAAGCTGGTTGGACCCAAAGCCCACGCCCACCATGGAAGACCGCATTGAGTAGAAATTCCACGAGACGACAGAACATCCCTGCACAAAACCGAGAGGCTGCAGTCCTGAGTCAAGGCATGCGGCAAAATCATTCGTTGACAACCCGGAAGACCATGCAGATGATGTCGACTCGGACGCGGTCATTTCACTAGTTGTCAAGGGAGATGATCGTCTGCGGAGAGAGAAGGGGGGCGGATCCCTCTTCCTTGCTCACGGCCGTTCCAAGCGCCAGGAATTCGATGGTGTGACTCCCCCACATGTGCGATTTTTCAATCAGCTTCACCTCCACGATGCCAGACGCGCCGAGTCGGGTCGCCTCGTCTTGCATGCGCGTCATCGCTAGCTCGCGAGCGTCGTACAGCGCCTGGGTATAGTTCGGAAGCTCGGTGTTCTTGCCCACCTGGGACATCGTCTGCCCGATTCCACGATGGGCAATGTGATAGACGCAGGTGCCCATCACGAGGCCAAGCGGAATGTGCCCAACCCTTCGCAATGTCCAAAAGGCCTGACCCGAAAGATCCGAGGTGAATGGTTTTCCTTCGACATTGCGATAGGAGCGGCCGTCCTCGGCCTTGATCGCCGTGCCCATCGCGATGAACTCGGCCGTATCGGCTCCAAACTCGTAGTAGTTCACATCGAGCCGCACACCAACCACTCCATCTGCGCCAAGTTCAGTCGCCTCCTCTTCCATTCGCGTCACGGCCAGCTCGCGGGCTGCGTACATTGCAGATGTAAGATTCACAAGCTCCTGGCTCGAACTCCATTTCCGCGCCTGCAGGCCAATGTGGTAGATCGACGAACCCATGACGAACCCGAGAGGATGGAATCCCGCGTCCTTGACGAGAAGGAACTCATTGACCGAAAGGTCAGAGGTAAATAGGCCGTGTTCGAGCTCCTCGAGGCGGTGCGTGGCATCCTTTGGAAGGTCCGTCGGCGGGCCGTCGGGTGTGTCTGGCATTAGTCTCCTCCGATGATGATGGTTTCCAGTGCTTGGCGGGTGATCGCGCTGTGTTCTGACTCGGTGTTCAACGCGTCAAGGAGCATCTTGAGCCATCCCGCCACGTCGGTGACATCGGTTCGTATCCGGATACCGCCAGAGACCCGAGCGATGAGAAACTGCGGCGCTCCATCGTGTAATTCCGCGATGAGCGACATCCCCGAAAGTTGTATATCGACCCGTCGGATGCGGCCATCCTTGCGCAGTCGACCTGCGCGTTCGACGCGGAGGCGATCGCCGAGTGCCACCGAGAGACGCTCGAGGAGAAGGCGAAACATAAGCTGAATGTCGCCCCCGTCGGCGTGTAACGATGAGAGCGCAAGGTCGAGGTTGAATGCGTTGCTCGATTCCGACATTACCTCGCATGCTACATCGGTACGAAAGTCTCGCACCGACGCGCCATCATCTGGATAGCCACTCTGACCTTGCGACCAATCCGGCTCGCGAGATCTCCCTCCAACTTCGCAGCTACCAGCGAGTGGTCATATTGAGGTGGCGCCGGCTGAGCGCTTTTCAATGTGACGTTCCGATCAGCGCTCATTTGAGCTCATTTCGATTCGGACAGATTCGGTTGTTCTGTGTCTCTCAATCGATGTTGACACTAGAGGCTCGAGCAACCCCCTTTGGCCGATTGCGACCCCCAAGGGATACTGGCCTCTGTTGAGGCTCTCGTCAAGTCCCTGCAGACTTGACTCGCTCAACACTGGTGCTGTCCGGAGGGAACCCTCGACCGCACCAGGACAGCCGCCCAGGGCATTGGATGCCAAGTTCGAAAACAGCATAAACCTGGTCTGACCTTGACCCCGCCTGATGAACCACGTTTATGAGAGCGTGGTCAGGAGGACCAGTTCACGGGGATCTTGTCACCTCACCTTATGCGTTGACCGTTGACACTCGTATAGATGGAATTCGTATGCCCTGGAAAAAGAGTCCTCAGAGTCAGATCCGCACCGATAGACGTTATTAGAGAAGTAAGAGGGTTTTTCCGGCGCTCGCCAAGGCGTTGCCGAGCGGTTCAAAGCATCGCTCGGCGAGCAGCTCCAGAGAAAGCTCACAATCAAAGAGGGCTAAACAGATACCGTCAACCGATGTGGAGGTAGCTCGGTCTGCAAGCTGCCGGGCCACGCTCTCTGGCGAACCGATTATCGCATCGCCAAGTAAGGCGTTGCTCAATGCCGTCCTATCTCGGGCGAGGATCTCCTTGACCTCCTGTACTGGCATCTCTCGACCGTCGGGACCTACCATCCGACCTCTTCGAGTAGCGATCGCGAGAAGGTCCGCTTCGCGGAGTATTTCTTCGGCCTTTTCGCGCGCCTCAAGGTCTGTTCTCGCGATGATGACTCGTTGCCGCCCGATATAGCCAACATCGCTTTTCATTTCCTCTCTCACATGACGAAACTGTTCCCCGTTCGCCGATTGAGTGAAAAGATAGTCTCCGTTCTCAATCGCAAACTTCATGCCAGTCGGTGAACTTCCCGCATTCACGACCACAGGGCCGCCTTCTTGCAATGGACGGGGATGGCACTCAGCTTCGTTGAGTGTAAAGAACTCACAAGAATGCGATGATTCGCCAGTGAGCCATAGCTCCCGAACTGCCTTCAGCCACTCAGTAGCCTGCTTATACCGCTGATCATGAGGCATAAGCGTCAGACCCATTGAACCAAACTCGCTCTCGGACCAACCGGCGACAATATTTAGGCCCCAACGACCGTGACCGATGTGATCTAGATCGGCCCCCAATTTGGCGGCGATGACAGGGTTCCAGACAATTGTGTGCGCGGTAGAGATAATCGTGATCTTTTTCGTGGACTCCAACAATGCTGCCGCGAGCGTAAACGTATCGAATCCATACATCGCATAGCCGACATTGTCTCCCGGGATTCCCTTCCAGCGTCCAACCGTTAATCCGAATGAGAGACCGATGTCATCTGCAAGGCGAGCGACCTGCCGATTTATTTCATAGGTAGAGTCGGTGAGACCTGGAGCAGCCGTCATGTACTGATTCGCGTGCTCATTTGGGAGGAAGATTCCGATTCTGACACCTCCGGGCGTCATCGCCAGAGCCTTGGGGAGTGAAAGCTCATCCATAATTCCTCCTAGGGTTGAAAAAGTTAGCGTCGATTTGCGATCTGGTAGCTGCCCTGGAAACGTTGTCTTTCCAACACCGACGGAGTCAGTTGCACACGCCCAAGTAGTCAACAAGAGCACCAGAAGGTCTTCTAACGCGCCGACTTCTGGCGCTCGTGTTCGACCTTGTTTCTATTGGGGTTTCTATTGGGCCTGAATTGAGACCATCGGTTACCTGGCTGCTGCTTAATCGGAAAGGTACTTTGGACCGAGAAATAGGAATACTGGGACATTCCTTGCTTCAAGAGCACCACCGTCGCAACGTTGTCGCTTTAACATGTTCCGGCTAGGAAGCAACCTAGACTCGTCTCTTCCTTGATCGACTTGATGAAAGCGGACTTGGCGGTAACCGGGTTATACACCTTTGGGTTCAAGGAATACGAGAGCATCTGAGACCGAAATCCCGGACGCTTTTCCGCCCAGATCGCTGCAGCACGCATGGCGTCTACCTTGTAGCCAGCAACGCCAGTCTGAAGCGCAAGGAGTCCACTGGGCAGACTCGTTATGTCTTCAACGCTGGAAGCTTGCGCCTTCTGCGCTTTTGTCTTGGGTGGATACTTTCTGAAGAGCTGCGCGAATGTCGGAGCACTCGACTCAACTCCTCGATAGAGAGTTCCTAACGGAATCTTTCCCGTTATCGCCAATGCCTTTGCCTTGCCTCCCGTGATGAGGGGACCGATGATTGAACTTGGGAGGAAGGTCAACGGCGCATCTCCTCGTTCTAGGCCAGTTGCCTCTACCGAGACCGATGGGTAACCCGGTATAAAGTGCAAATGGATACCGAGCACTCCAAGAACCGCCTGCGGCACCGCTGAAACGAGAGAACCATTAGCGCCAAGGATCATTGAGATCGGAGTGCCGCTATTGGCAGCCGTCTTGCTGGCCGACATCAGCTCGGCAACGCTCGTGATTCCAGAAGACGCGCTTGCAACGAGCACCTGAGTGGAGAGTCCATCTCCTGCGATCCATGCCAGTCGCTCCACGTTGAAGTTGAGCCCTTGGACACCGGCAACCAGGTGTGAGATCGAAGTGAACTGTTGGAAGACACCCGCGGTGAGACCCGTAGGGCTCGCCGCTGCGGCTTGATTCATGCCGGGGACGCCATTCGCGATCGAGATGTCCTCGACTTTGAACGAGGCATGGAGGTACTCGGCAATGTACGGCATGATCACTCGTGCGTAAAGGTCGTAAGGGCCTCCCACGGTTCCAGAGTCGATCACGGTGATCGTCTGGCCCTTGTAGAAGGCAAGACCCTTTTGCAATGGGGTCAGCTTTCGATGCGGTCTCGTTGATCCAGACACTGCCACTGTCGAGACCGCAAGATTGGTACAACATGCGACCAACGCAATTGAGGTAGCTTTCAAAGCGGCAGACCTACAGCTCGTCCTACTGACATGCCGGGACGTGAATAGCCGACGCGAAGTCATGTATTCCCCATTTCGAATCCCCATTGCCAACTCGAAGTACCTGTGGACAAAAAATATTTCGAATGTTTAGGTAACCGACTATATCAATGTGAATTTGTATTCTTCGCAAAGAAATTTCAGGCGGTCGGACAATTCTGACGGGAACAAGATCGATGATCTAGCTGACCTTTGCCCCAATCCATAAGACTGGCCTGAACTTCTTTTGAAATGTCATCGCCAACAAGGCACCAACTCGCTCGGCGCACTTTGCCTACCGACACGATCGAGCATCATCGCTCTCGATTAAGATATCTGCAATCTCGCGTGGCACACCCGTGACGGACCGGAGCGAAAGGGCCAATCCTCGTTGGACATCGCATCATCATCCAATGACCACCTGTCCAAAGACACTGCACAGCCCAAGAGCCTCGAGCAGCAAAAGAATCCCCACGATCGAAAGCATCACCCACAAACGCCATCCTGATACCCGTCGAGTAGCGGGCGGCGGCATGTACCAGGCACCGAGAAGGCTCGATGAATACGCGGGAACCAACCGAAGCGGATTGGCATCATCCTCAATCGGGCAATTGGGGTCCGCTTCGAGCGCGAGCTCCGAAAGCTCCTTGTCCGAGATTCCACTGGCAGACATTTTCGAGCACCCGCCCGTGTTGACCTGGTTCGACGCCATCGCTCTACTCTCCCTGGAAAAGGTCATCGGGGGGCAGTCATCCCACCTGTGACGTTTTCGGGTCTCCTCGCTAACCCTATCTTGCGCCTACCTCCGACAGCCATCGCCGGTCAATGTGATGTTCCTTTTCCTCTCCAACCACCGGCATGCCTCCATGCCAGCGGTCCAGCCAGCTGCGCCTCAAACTGGCTATCGAGCGGTGGTGGTGAGCATCGTGATCGCTGGCGCGCCGGTCACACCACTCAAGAAGCCCCACCATCGAGCTTCTCCATCGATACCGGTCGGCTCGGTGACAGCTCTTGTCCGCGTATGGAGCCGCGCCACCATGCAAGCGGAGATCTCTGCAAAACTCTGACCAGAAAAGTTCAGGCTTCTGGACCAAGAGTGGTTGACGATATCTCTTCAACGAAGGAGAGACCCAATGAATTGGTCCGCACCCCTCTACCGACTCTACGAGCATCGACTGATCAGCAAGCTTCCACGAGATCGCATGCCTGCCCACATCGGCGTCATTCTCGATGGGCACCGTCGGTTTGCAAGACAAGAGGGGCAGGCCGACCTGCTCGATACCTACCGCCAAGGAGTTGCAAAACTCGGAGAGTTCCTCGAATGGAGCGCTCACCTAGAGATCCCAGCGATAACTGCCTGGGTTCTCTCGACAGAGAATCTAGGTCGGACCTCGGCAGATCTTGATCCGTTGTTCGTCGTGCTCGAGGAGTTGCTCAAGGGCCTGCCCGCTCAGGCACAGCGCCTCAGATTTTCCCTGCAGGTCATTGGGAGCATCGACCTGTTGCCAGCATCCCTTGCCCTTGCGGCAAAAGAGGCAGAGCGCGACTCGCAGTTTGGCGGCTGGCAGTTCAACCTTGCACTTGGATATGGGGGCCGCCAGGAGATCGTCGATGCATGTCGCTCCCTGGTGTCAGATCTTCTCCAATCCGGAGTTGCTGCCGAAAAAATCTCCGATCACATCGACATCGCCGCGCTATCAAAGCATGTGTACGCAAGCTCCCTTCCAGATCCCGATCTCGTCATCCGGACAAGCGGAGAGACAAGGTTCTCGGGCTTCCTCCTCTGGCAGGCCGCGTACTCGGAATTCGTGTTTGTCGACCCCTATTGGCCCGCTTTTCGCCGGGTTGACTTTCTCCGCGCGCTGCGAGATTTTGTGCACCGAGACCGGCGGTTTGGCAAATAGGACCAGAGATAGGATCAAACCTTCTCGTGTGACAAGAGACGCAGTGACGATTGGACGCATGCACTCGTCCGGAACGACATTGCGCCCCTGTCTTGAGGCTCACGACGCGATCTGATCTGAAAGGCACCGATCGAATCTGTCGACCTCGATGCACTGCATCATTCACTCTGAGAGCACGAGGTCCTCAACGAGACGGACGGCAACCTGTGAAATCTCCCATCTGCTGGAGTTTGAACTCAGCACGGGGAAGAATGGGTGACCGGCGCCGTCGAACATTGCATCGATCTGGTGTCGCGTGGGGCGGGTCAAACGGACTGAGTTGTACGGGCGGAGTTTTACAGATGGAGGCACGCATGAGTAGCGAAGATCTACCGGCATCGAGTCAGAACCGACCGATTCTCAATGCGCTGGATCGTCGTTCGCCGGGGACACATTACATGGTGAGCGACTACGCAAGCACGCTCGATGAGTCGATCCGCGCACGTTCCGTTGACAACTTTTCAAAGGTGTTTGCCATCGGACCCGAAGATCGAGTCCTCCTTTTGCTTGACAACGCGATAGATCCACGCGTTGTCCGATTCATCTGGGAGTTTGCCCGAGGTCGTGGTGCGGAGACCAAAGCGGTCACGCTTGATCTCCACGGCATCTCGGGGGGGCACAGCTCGGTCAACCCTGCAATACCCGAAGATGTGAAGCCTCTCTGTGAATGGGCAACGTTTGTCGTCTCGACCTGGTTCTCCTCCGCGTCGAATCCCTATTTCAACAGACGCAGACGCGAGGGCCAGCGCTGGGTGAAGATCACCTACTTCCGGAATCTCGACATGCTCAACACCGAGGCGGCAGCATTCCCACTCGACGTGATCAGCCTTCTCCTCTCGACCACCGCGCAGGCCTATCCCTCACGCGGAGAGGCATTGATCCACGTGACAGACCCGCGCGGCACCGATCTCGTGCTGCGGATGGACGAATCAACCGTTCAACACACCATGAACGGAGCCCTATGGAAGGGTCAGGTGATGGCAGACCATCCAGGATGCTATGTGCACTACCTCACGACCCACGGTCCGAACTTCTATGGCCGGGTCCAGGCGGACCAGATCATCGATCACGTCGACGGCATTCTCGTTCCCCAGTGGTCTGTCGGTTTCCCGGACTACTTCGACCAGCCGGTCACGATTGCCCTCGAGGACAACCGGGTCGTCAAGATGGACGGGTCCAGAACCTGGTATGGCGATGTACTCGAAGAGATGCTGATCGGGAGCCGCCTGATCGAGCTCGGCTGTGGATTCAACCCGAAATGGCCACGCGATCAGGTCTACCCCGCGGGCACGAACTCCCCCGGTGGCATTCATTTCGGAATGGACCTCATCAAGGAGTCCCGCTACATCAAGGAGATGATGCCCGATTGGCCAGAGCCGCCGGTGCACATGGACCTTGTCGATCTCGATGCGACGATCACGGTCAATGGAGCCACGGTCGTCGAGAACGGCCGCCTCAGCGCCCTCGACGATCCGAAGGTAAGAGAGTGCGCAGGGCGCTACGGCTCTCCGGAGTATCTCCTTGACAGTTGGCCCTTCATCACCGGCCACTGAAAAACGGATCATCGTACAGTTCTCACCTCATAACAGTTCCACTGAAGGTCACGTCGGCTCTATCTCAGCCGGACCGTATGGGCTCGCGCACCGACCGGGACACTTTCGCGTGCTCGGAATCCTCGCCGATACCCGTCACCCGCGACCGGTTTTCTTCATAATCCACTACGCGCCAGCGGAGGAATCAGCTCGCTATCGGTGATCTTGCGCGTCCGAGCAGGCGAAGCGCGTTGTCACAGCTGACCATCTGCCGATCGGCCCCCTCGAGGCCCGCATGATCGAGGGTCTCGTGGACCCGGGTTCGACTGGCGACATTGAGTCCGATCGGCCAGTCACTTCCGACGAGAACGTGATCGCTGCCAAGGAGATCCACCGCATAACGAAGCGAACTTGGCTCGAACCCCATCGTGTCGAAATACACATGCCAGCGCTCGTCAGGCGGGGCCGTTTGACGCAACCTCTCTGCCCCTGGCAACGTACCGGCAACCACAAGTCCGCCACCACCAAGCCAGGCGAATACGATCTGCAGACCATCCACCTCATCGAGCACGCCGGAGTTGACAAGTGCGAGCAGGCTTGCGGCACTCGAGGTTCCACGGGCGAGCATGCGGCCCCAGTTCCCGAGCGGTGCAAGTTCGGCGCTGAGTTCCTTTGGACTCACTGGATGCGCGAAGACCGCAAGACCGAGATCTGCTGCGACCTGCAGCGTTGCACGGGCCTGTGGAGCGTCAAGGAAGAGGTCACCGTGCGCGCAGTCAACAACAATCCCGGGCAGTTCGAGCTCTCGACTCACCCGCTCAACCTCCGCCGCCGAAGCCTCTCCCTGATAGGCATCGATTGTGGCGAGTCCCGCCAGGTGAGCACTCCTGGCGACCACCTCTCCAAGATGGTCATTCATCGCTTGCATCGCGGAGATCTGAAGATGCGCTCCATCAGGTGTGACGAGTGCGGGGGGCGCGCTCAATACCCGTAGGTCCACCCCAGCCTCTTGCTGATCACGGATCAGGCCATCAAGGTCCGCGATTCGTCGCGCAATGCCCATCCAGCGAGCGACGTGCTCGGGTAGCGAATTCACCGGTGGGAGCGCCGGCCATTCGGGTCCCGCATAATGGCAGTGAAAATCAACGACGAATTCCGTATCTCCCTCGACCACAAAACACCCCCTTTGGATACCGAGACCGTACTCAATGATCAACTCAATGATCATCACCCGGGCGATCTTTCATATCATTAACAAGAATGCTGTGTCGTGTTGAAAAGAGCTGCCTTGCGCTTTTCCCGGAGCTCTTGGTCACCCGTCGTGGCAGTTCTTCGACCTGGCTGAGGACTCCCGTGGCATCGCGTCCGTCTCTTGACGGGACTTCGCAACTGTAGAACCATCGAGTCCGGACATCGCACGATACGCCGACACGTGACTTCGGAGGTGATTTTTGCAGCTGGGAGAGCACACAATGGGGCGCATGATGAATGCCGTCGTCATGAACCAGTTCGGGTCCTCCTCCGTGCTCGAATATCGACAGGTATCGGTCGAAGCACCAAAGGACGATGAGGTGACTGTCGAAGTCCATGCGGTTTCGATCAATCGGACACTTGACCTCAGCGTTCGCAGGGACGGGGACGATCGCAGGATTACGCTGCCACACATCCTCGGGGTCGATCCCTCTGGGATCGTTGTCGAACTTGGCAAAGGCGTACGCGACCTTCGACCGGGTGACCGGGTCGCCGTTGTCGCCTCACGATGTGGCCAATGTGCATCGTGTCGACGCGCGAATCGATGTGAGCAACAGTTCCATCCCGGGGTGGAACGATGGGGCGGTTACGCCGAGTACATCACCGTTCCCGCCTGGACGCTTCTCGAAGTCCCTGATGACCTTGAATTCGCCCAGGCAACGGTTCTCCTGCGCCATTACCCGACCGCCCATCACCTTCTCTCAGATGTCGCAAAACTGTCAGCGGGCGAGCGCGTTCTGGTTCTCGGTAGTGCTGGAGGACTTGGCTCTGCAGCCGTCGAGGTCGCCAACCGACTCGGAGCCGAGGTCATCGCCGGAGCCGGATCCGATGAACGCATGCAGGCAGGAATGTCCCAGGGCGCCATCTGTGGCGTCAACTACCAGCGCGAAAACCTCGCCTCACGCGTCATGGAACTCACTGACGGCGAAGGGGTCGATGTCCTTGTTGAAAACATCGGTGAGCCGAAGCTCTGGGGCGATGCCTTTCAATGTGTTGGTCGCGGTGGCCGCGTCGTCACGGCCGGAGCTCATGGCGGAGGCAATGTCACACTTGATGTGCGAAGGCTCTATCAGAACCGCATTTCGATCCATGGATCAAATGGCCGCTCCGATGACAACCTTCGTTGGGTACTTGCACAAAACAGCGTGAAGGCCTTCCGACCGTTGATCGGTATCGTCATGCCACTTGCCGAGGCTCGCCTCGCGCATGACCTCGTCGAGACCAATGCGATTATAGGAAAGATCGTCCTCGATCCACGTTCTCGCGCGCCAACGCCGATCTGACCCATCCGTGTCGAGCACCTCGGCATCTTCCCGAGGATCCAGATCGTCTGGGTTTTTCTTGCGGCGATCGATTGCAATATGCACATGGTCGCGTTTAGCCTCTCGCGACAGGGAGGTGGGACGTACCTCACCGAGAGCACATTGGGGATTTTCATCGATGAAGAGCGGTGCACAGATGCCAGGACAATCACGACTCGTCGCAACGTCGCTTGACCATCTCGTACTCTACGTGGCAGATATCGAGCGATCCAAGAACTTCTACATCAACCTGCTCGGATTCGTTGTCACCCATGAGCATCTTGAAAGGAGCGCAGTTGCGCCGCCCGACGAGGAATTCGATGTCGATATCCGCTGTTTTCTCAAGTGTGGAGAAAACCAGCTTGGTCTGTTTCTCAAAGACTCCGGAGTTGTCCATGGAGGTGGTGAGGTGAATCACCTCGCATTGACACTCAAGGGGGTTGCTGAGCAAGAGGTGCGCAAGATTCTTGCTCAAGAGCACATCGATGTTCATTCGCGTCTTGGAGATCAGAGCTGTATCTATATCAAGGATCCCGACGGTCACAACATCCAGCTCCTGCCAAGATAGGACTCGATCTCGCGCTGATCATCCAATCGTGCGATGACCAACCTCTTTTCGCCAATTCGATCTCACCGCGACTCGTTCGCTGGCTCTTGCGCATCCCGGACGAGAATTGCTGGTCCATGGTCAGATGCTGCACGACACCGGCTGCGAAGTGTCGCGCGGTCAAGATAACTGGCAGCTGCTCGCGCCACGGTCACCGCAGAAAAAGATTCACGCCAGCCTCCCAACGGCCACGAGAATCGACGGAACCTCGACCCGGGCGCTTTTCCACGCTTGAACTCAGGCGCCCGAGTCGCTACTGTTCGCCCGCAACAACTATTCAGACCCGCAGGGCAAATCCAAAGTGAGGATTCATGCAAGTCGTCGATCTCCATCACCATTTCATGCCACTCAATGTTCTCGAGCAACTTCGCATCGTCTCCGGGGGCAAGGCGCGGCTGATCAATGAGAAGATATCCATCGCGTTGAATCCCGACCTCGCCGATGGCGAAGCTCACCTCGAGGCAATGGACCAGGCCGGGGTCGACGTCGCCGTACTCACCCAATCGGGACTCAGCGTTCTTGGAGACAAGATCTGTCGAGACATCAACGAGGGAATGGCGGCTGTGGCTGAACAGTGGCCCAGTCGGTTCATACCAACCGCTCATATCTGCATCGATGACCAGAATGCCGCGCGCGAACTCGAAAGCTGCGTCGAACAATATGGGTTCGGCGCAGTTGCCCTGCCGTGTTCGTCTCCCGAGCGCCAGCTTGACGACCCATCACTGGGACCACTCTGGGCGGTGATCGAGAACCTGGACATCCCGATAATCTTGCATCCAGCGCAGCTTCCCAATGGTGCCTCGCTTGACTACGCGCTTGAACGTTCCTGCTATCGCCCGTTCGACACAACGGTTGCAGGCGTGCGTCTCTTCAATGGCGTGTTACCTCAGCACCCGGGACTCAAGTTCGTGCTACCCCACTGCGGCGGTACGATCGTCGGTCTCAAGGGCAGGCTCGCGATGTTCTTTGAGCGACCTGGCATCGCGCTCCATCGGCTTTTGCCACGCACGCGCGCTGAACAGCGCGCCGAAGGACTCGACACGATCTTCGAACAGTTCTGGGCCAAGCTCTATTTCGATACCGCCGGGACGGGAGCCTGGAGTCCGATCGTCGAATTCGCGACAGGTCTGGTCGGTGCAGACCATATGGCCTTTGGAACGGACTATCCGCTTGAATCACATTCGGGCGAGACGATGCGCGAACTCGTCGAAATGATTGAGAATCTGGAGCTTTCGACCGAACAGCGCGCGCAGATCGCGTCGGGCACCGCTCTAGACCTGCTCGGGCTGCCCCTTGAACAGGCGCTTTCGGCGAGGAGCTAACCCTTGGGACAAGATGTCTGTCGCGCGCAACCATCTTGGACACAAGACACCGTGTCAAGGTGATGACCGAAACCACGAGATCCCACGATCGCTGACGATGGCGACTATTGCACGTGCGACGACAGCGCGCGCAAATTGATTGAGCGGTAGAGCAACAGACCATAGCCAACGCCGACTAGGAGCTCTGCAACAAAGACGAGATGAAAAACATTGGCCACCGTCAATGCGCCGAGAGAGAATCCGATCACCACTATGCCAAAAACGATAAGCATCTCCGGATGTGCCCGGACAAGGCACGCCAACCATCCCGCAGTGACCGTTTCGAATATCGCCGTCGCCACGTTGACGCCGACATGGAAGTCATTAAGCGGATTGCTCAACTTGTAGGGGTAGGTACTCAGGAGATTCAATACAAGCAATGCCGCATAGGACCTGAGGATCGCGCGTGTGATCACCGAATCGCGAGTACTGCCCCGAATCAGTCTTGCGCCACCAAAGGAATACACTCCGCCAAGAACAAGTGCAAGAGAATACGGGATTGCTGTCTTGATGTGAATCCCATAGTTACTCAGCCCGCTCTCGTCACGCTTGAGAACGAAACCGGGATGCAAAGCGACGCACAACGCGAGGAAAAGCCAGAGACAGATCTGACCCCTTGCCACCAGACGCGCCGCTCCCTCGGTCATGATTTCAGCATAGGGAAAGCGCCAATGATCGCGAGATGTTCTGACGCCAAGGGCGCTCGTCAGACGATCGCAAGCCCATGTCTGATGCGTCTTCGCGTTCCCCACAACACGATATTCCAGGGAAACTCACGGATCCGGTTGGGAAGCAAACCGTTCACCCAGGCGATCAGCCCGGTCAGTTTTCCAAACATCCATTCACGTCTCGCGTTCCATGGGAGCCCAAGTTCATTGCGAAACCGACTGTCGAGAAAACCCGTCGTCACAAACCGGTAGAACGGACCGAGGATCATCTCGATCGGAGCTGGGAGAAACGCCAGCGAGGCAATCCCGTTGAGGTAGGAACGAGTCTGCTCGTCTGTTGAAAGGTGTGTGAGCTGTTCGCGCCAGTACCGTTCAAACGCGGCGCGGTCCTCGGGCCAGTTTGCCGGTGAGACCTGGAGCGTTGTGACAAACCTGGCGCAATGACGGTACATCTCGTCGAGCAGTGCGGGATTTTGCTCACCATAGAGAAACCGTGTCGCATCTTCGAAACCCCGGTACATGCAGGCCCCGACCCAGAGTTGGAGGCGCGGATCGAACGCGTGGTAGTCGACCGGGCTCCTCTCGTCTGCCAGCACTTGCCGATGCTGACCGTTGACCTCGCGGCGCAAGACCTTCCGTTCTCCCTCGCTCCCGAACAGCGCAATTACGATGTAAGCGAGTGTGGTCCGTGTGCGCTTGAGCGGGTGTTTGGCAAGTGAGCCACTCTCGACCCTGCTCTCGACAACACCGCGACCTACGGGGAGTTGCGATAACTGCATGATCACGTTCGCGCCAGCGAGCAAAAGTGCAAGGCCGCTCATCGCAATCGAGCGCAGGTCGTCCGACATCGCCTCGACTCGATGCTCGTCACCGAGCTCATCTCGAGAAGCAACCATGTTCGTGTCCGACCCCTCTCGTCGCGACCACCCGTCTACCCAGTCTTCTTGACCTACCGCTCACGCACCAGTGCAGCCCAACTGGTCGCGGTTCTTGCCGATGTGGCTCAAATTATTGACCTTCGCGAAATACCCTGTTGCCTACGTTCCTGGGTCGCCGCCAGCGCCCAGGCGACTACGGTCTAGCCACTGTGCGATGATTCGTGGACCAAAAGGGTACTTCCTCAGAAAGAAGGAACATCATGAGCGACCAAGCGCAGGGCGAGCTGCTCTACGAATACACGGTGCAGTTCACCCAGGTAGTGGAGTATGGCGTGTCAATGGAGGCGCTGATGTCAGGCCAGGCAGCCCCGCCACCCGAAGGGGCGCGTTTTGACGTTTACTTCGAAGGCCCTGTCACCGGAACCAAGCTCAGCGGATCGGTCAAGGGCGTGGATTACCTGCACGTACGCGCTGACGGCCGCTTCCAGCTCCATATCCACGCCGAGATCACCACCGACGACGGCAAGAAGATCGCGCTGGCTGCCGACGGCGTCGGCATGGGCGAGCCACCGGTGCTTCAATTGCGTGAGAACGTGACGCTGACGACCTCGGTTCCCGAGTACTCCTGGGCCAACACGATCCAGGTCTGGGGAACTGGGACCGTCGATGCCTCGAGGGGAGAGGTCCAGATCAAGGGGTATGCCGCCTGACAGCAGTCCAGCCCACACGGTTGATTCGTTGGTTGCAGGGTAATCGGCGAAGATCAATAGCTGTGGGATGTAGGGAAACTCAAACATCATCTGCGGCCAAAGAGGCGCAATCGCGCGCCCAACCCAGATCGCTGTGCGATTGACCGGTTCAGCGACCGCTTGGCATCGGAGTGACCGGACTGGGCCTCTGGCAGGAAACAGATTGCTCGCTAGGTTCAGATCCGGTAAAGCGACGTGGCGTTGTCGCCGGTAATTCGTTCTGCGGAGACCCGCTCGAGATCGGAACGGCCCAGTACGGTCGCGTGCGCGTTCATCACCGAATAACGATCGCCATGCGTGTAATCCGTCCCGACGATGAGATGACGATCCTCTCCGACGGACTCGAGAACAGCAGGGATGTCCTCGGAGGTATCGCAGGTGACGTAGAAATCAAGCTCCGCGAGCGGCATCTGGCCTCCGGCGCCAAATCCATTCGTACCCAACACGTGGGGTACCCACCCCGACCCTGCTTCGATGAATCCGACACGCATGCCCTCGGGAAGCTGTCCGTCTCGCCTCGCGCGCAACAGTTCGGCAAAGGCCGAGTACACCGGAGTCTCACCGCTGTTGCTCTGGGTGAACGGCGAAAGGAACTTGTTGACCGGCGCCCAGGCGGTTCCCTGGTGAAGACACAGTGCAAGGTCGCGTTCCGCGGCAGCCTGGTAGGCGCGAAAGAAAAACGGATCGCTCGCCCCCCGGCCCCCTGAATCGATACCGAGTTTGAAGATTCCCACTGCACCGTTGTCTTTCGCAAACTGGATCTCTTCAAGCGCCTCCTGCGGGGCGATATAGGGGATCATCGCCACCCAACGCAATCTTCCCTTGGAGTGCGCGCAACGGTCCGCAAGCCAACGGTTGTAGCTCTTGTGCAACATTGCCGTGATATCGGGCCGCAGGGAGGGTTCGTGGAGGAACAGCGTTGGATAGATCACCTGTGTCTGCACTCCGAGTGCGTCCATGTCGCGCATGCGCGCACCGACGTCTTTCAGCTCGCGGGTCTCGAGCGTGGTGCCGGTGCGCTCATCGGAGCGACGCCGCCGCGGAGCAAGCCGCCCATCGATGTACCAAAGTCGGTGATAGCCAATCGGGAGATAGCTCGGGATCTCCTCGTCCGCAAACTCGATCGTGTGCGGAGCGAGATGGCGCTGATTCGGTGGAATGTACGACCACGTCTCATCACACTCATCCACATGGGTATCAGAATCAATAAAGCTCATCACTTGGCCTCGCCTCCACAACCTCTCTATCAGAATCCACCACAGGAACGAAACGCCCACATTCTCATCAGCGAGCCTGCGTCCTCGCGTCGACGAGCACCGGACGGCCCTCCTTGACGATAACAAGCGCCTGTCGGAGCGCATCGACTAGCTCTGGGCTGGAGCTAACCGGACCGATTCCCGTCACCCCCATACTCTCTGCCATCTTTGCGAAGTCGATGTCCGGATCGGTGATCTGAGTACCGATCCCGGCACGCTTGACGTCCCGGTTGCGTGATTCTGCGAGATGAATCGCATGATCCTCACTGTTATAGAACGAAGCATTGTTGACCATGAGAATGAGCGCCGGGAGCCGGTACCGCGCAAATGTCCATAGCGCGCCGGAGGCCATCATGAAGTCACCATCGGACTGCACGTCGACGACAATCTTGTCCGTCCCGCGATGCGCAAGACAGGCACCGATCGTCGCGCCGATGCCGTATCCGAGCCCCCCGCCCGAACTCCCCCCGATCGACTGAAGTGGCTCATCAAGATCAAGGATGCGCCGCACCCATGAGCGACTTCCGTCACCGTTGGCAATCATGAAATCCTCGTCCGCCAAGACAACGCGCAGCGCCTCGACCAAGGAAGACCATGCAATCGGGCTCTGAGACCACTGCTCCTCGGCGATGCCTCTCGACTCGAGACGTATGCGCTCGTGCCACGCGGTGATCTCCGCCCTGCGGCCGTCAATGCGCTCTGGGGCGCGGCCAAGTAGTCGATTCAACTCGACGAGCGCTGTCGAAGGGTCCCCAGCGACAGTCAGTTCGCAGGGATAGAGACTCTGATAATCGGTGCTGAAACCACGTGCGACAAAGTCACCCAGCCCAATGGAGAAGACCCGCGCATCGGGCGAGAGAAAGGAGACCGTTGTCCGGTTGGTTCGATCGTTTTCGGAGACCGAACCGACGATATCGCGCACATCGATTGCAACGATGACATCCGCGCGCTTCAATGCTCTCTTTGTCTCCCCTGAGAGGTTCATCGGGTCCGTTGTCGCGATATTCAGCCGATTCCCGACATCTACAACCGCAATTGCCCATCGGTTGGCCAGTTCATGCAACGCGCGAAACGCCTCAGGCTCCTCTCCTCCGGATCCGAGCATGAGCACCGGAAACTCCGCACCGCTGAGCAGATCTGCGATCATCGTGAGAGCCAATCCGTCGGGGGCCGGAGCTGTCGCTGGCGAAGCTCCAGCCATATCGAATCTCATGGCAGTGACGATCTCAGGAAGTTCTTTCTCTTGAATTCCACTGTCGAGACACACATAGACCGGGCCCGCGGGCTTTGACGCGGTGAGGTGATAGCCGCGGATGAGTGACTCGACCATTCCGATGGGACTTGACGGCTGATCGTCCCACTTGACGAAGTCGCGCACCAGGTTCCCCTGTACGAGAGCCGTATGCGTCCAGTCCGTTGGACGGCGCAGCTCTGCATCCATCGGACCGCCGCCGCCGATCATCAGCATCGGAACGCGATCGGTCCACGCATTGAAGATCGCCATACTCGCGTGCTGCAGTCCGACCACATTGTGGATGCCGACCGCCATGACCTTCCCGCTTGCCTTTGCATACCCATGCGCGGCGGCGACCGCGATCTCCTCATGGGTGCACTCAATCAACTCTGGATCACCCTCGGCACTATCGCTGGCTCGAAAGTTCACGATCGAATCGTGAAGTCCTCGGAACGAAGCACCCGGGTTGATCGACATGTAGCGGACCCCAAGACGCCGAATGATATCTGTCGCAAGATCAGAGCCGTATTTTAAAGGCTGGATGTCTTGCTCACCGTGATCATCACGCGAGTCCGATGCATTCTGGCTTTTGGCCATCGATTCCCCCCAAGTATTTTCCTCATCTATACCGGCCACCGTCATCGAAGTCAAACTTCAATCGCTTCACCCTGAGATGTCGTTTTGTCGTGCGATCACCGGCAGGTATCTCCTCAAGACCAACTCAACGCGAACTGGCGATGCCGCGATCTCCTCTTGCGAGCACGCGACACTCGAGCCAGAGGCCTCTCCCGAGAGCAGGCTCAGAGGTGATCGAGATTGACGACAATCGCCTCTTGCGTGGAACGCGCGAGCACGACGACGGCCGCAGCTGGACCGGGATTTTCCTCGCGGTGAGGAACAAAGGGCGGAACGTAGACGTAATCACCGGGTTGGGTCTCGATGCGGTGCTCTTGTCCGTCGGTTCGAAAGACGAAGACCGGGTTCCCGGTGACGACGTAAATTCCGGTCTCCGATGCTCCGTGGTGGTGATCACCGGATCGGACACCGGGTTCGACGTGATTCTCTCCCATCCAAATCCGAGAGGAGGACGATCGCGCCCCCGAGATCGCCTCGAATCGAGTCATGCCAGGCGTCTGTGAGGTCTCTCGAACAATTTCATCGTGCCTCGTGTGCGAGAGTTCACGGTGCCACGCATCGGAGTCGCTCGTACTCATTACCTTCCCCTCTCTCCCGGGCGCCCTCCCAGCGGTGGATCGCGAAGAATCACCTCTTCGTGCAACGAGGGCGACACCTGCCACAAAAGGCATCTCACTCCATCGCCACCACCGTATCGGCCAATCGATGCAGCGTCAGGGAATCAAACGCGCTTCGATGACGAACCGGCCGGTATAGTGGCGGGCTCGACACCGTTCGGGCAAGATGCAGTGTCGTAAACTCGTGTTGAAGACATTCACTGCCCGGACAGTTCATCGAGGGCGAAGATGGTGACTGATACGGACAAGATCGGGGGACGATGACGGGTCTGGCAAATGGAACTCGGTTCCCGTCAATGGAGATGCAACAAGTTGGAGGCAAAAGACTCTCGCTTCCCGATGAACTCGAAGGCGTCTACGGCGTTGTCCTCGCCTACCGCGGATCGTGGTGCACGAGATGCAACTTCCAGCTCGCGCAGTTCCAGCAATCACTCGCGCAATTTGTCTCGGAAGGTATCGGAGTCACCGCGTTCTCGACCGATGACGAAACCCACGCCAAAGAGATGGTCGAACGTCACGGAATCACCTTCCCGATCGGCTTCGGGATTGACGTCGAAGATTCCAGCCAACTCCTGAGGAGTTACGTCAACGACGCGCATCGGTCGCTCGAATCTTCAAACTTCCTCCTCAGCCCGGACGGGACAATTGAGCTCGCCGTGTACTCCTCAGGGCCGATCGGACGTCTCGTTCCCGACGACGTTATCGATATCGTGCGAAGACGAAAGGCCCAATAGGGAGAAATCGTGACTCAATCACAAAGGGCAATCGAACAGCGTGCACTCGGTCGACTCTCGGTCTCGGTAATCGGTATCGGCGGCAACAACTTCGGCCAGCGCTTTGGTGCAGATCAGACCCGCGAAGTTGTACTGAGCGCCCTCGAGTGCGGCATCAATTTCTTCGACACCTCGGACTCTTATGGCGATGGAGCGAGCGAGGAATGTCTTGGGTACGCGCTCCGCGACCATCGAGACGAGGCAATCGTTGCAACGAAATACGACGGAGCTCCAGATACCGTTCGGGAGCACTGCCTGGCGAGTCTGTCAAGACTCAACATGGAGGTCATCGACCTTTATCAGATCCATCGCCCCTACCTTGAGGCCCCGCTCGAGGAGACGCTCGGCGCGCTGGGTGAGCTCGTCAGCGAAGGCATCGTGCGAGAAATCGGCTGTTCCAACTTCGGGGTCGCGCAGCTCAAAGAGGCACGATCACTCACGCGAGAGGGACATGTCGGCTTTGTCTGCGTGCAAAATGATTACAACCTGTTGAACCGCAAACAAGAACTCGATGTCATTCCATATTGCGATGCGAACAACATCGCCTTTCACGCCTACTTCCCTCTCTACCATGGTCTCCTCACCGGAAAATTCTGTCGAAATGAAACACCGCCGACGGGAACCCGTCTCGCGAACGCCTCCGAGGCGCGCAGGGAGGCGGTATTCAGCGAGGGCAATTTCGATATCGTCGAACGCCTGATCGCTCTTGCCGAACGCCACGGAACGACGCTTTTGGACCTTGCAATTTCACGCTTGATTCACGTTTCCGGTGTTTCCTCGGTGATCACCGGTGCCATGTGGCCGGACCAGGTACGCGCGAATGCCCGAGCTGCAAAGTGCCAGTTCGACGAGGAGCTGTACCGCGAGATCGACGCGATCGCACCCACTTGCGCAGATGCGAGGGACACTCCCTCAGCGGCACGAGGTATCGCGTGACGGCCATCTGCTGACTTTGGGTTCGCCCCCCGGGGTGGCCGGGCAACGCCAAGGCGCTGCCGCGATTTCACCGCGTGGCATTTCCCGCGCGCCGTGAGCGGAGCTCCAGCTGGTTGTGGGCCTCTTCCACTTGTTCGCCTCCTTGGCCAGATCACGCCCGGATTGTCGCCGCTCGCCAACCGCCAGCTGGATGCTGGAGAGGTATGTCGCAAAAGTCGCGTGACGGGCTCGTTGGGCCACCTTGTTGCAACGAAATGCAATCGTTGGACTCGTCATCTACCCAAGAGAACTGCCGCCTAGCACCTCGCCGAGGGCGAAGCGGAGATCATTCCCAGCGACCAGTGTTGCAAGGAACCCGGAAAGAGATCGCGTCTTTGGAATGGATCTGATCCCGTTAGGATCGAAAATCGACCGAGAAATCCCTGCATCTGACCAACTCAGGAGCCGACGATTGATGCGCACCGTAACCGCCTATGCAACAACGGGTCCAAAGACCCCTTTCCAAAAGACAAGCATCGAAAGACGCGACGTCGGTCCCAAGGACGTGCTGATCAAAATCGGCTACGCCGGTATCTGTCACAGCGATCTGCACACCGCCTGGGGCGAATGGGGCGATACCCTCTTTCCGCTCGTACCCGGACACGAGATTGCGGGCACCGTCGAACAGATCGGCTCCAAGGTCACGGGCTATTCAGTCGGAGACCGGGTCGGTGTCGGTTGCATGGTCGATTCATGCCGCCAGTGCGAGAACTGCCTTGCCGGACTGGAGCAGTACTGTCTGAATGGGTTCATCGCGACCTACAACGCGATTGGCAAAGATGGCCGAGCGACCGACGGCGGATACTCAACCCATATCGTCGTCGATGAGGACTTTGTGCTGGGGATTCCCGAGGGCATCACGAGTGATGTCGCGGCCCCCCTGATGTGTGCCGGTATCACGCTTTACTCTCCCCTTTGTCACTGGGGCGCAGGTCCTGACCGACAAATTGCGATCGTCGGCCTCGGGGGTCTGGGACACATGGGTGTCAAAATCGCACACGCGATGGGTGCAGAGGTAACGGTGCTCTCCCACACGCCGGAAAAACAATCCGACGCGATAGCCCTTGGTGCGGATCACTTTTACCCGACGAGCGATACAGACACCTTCGACCTGCTCGCTCGTCGATTCGACCTGATCATCGACACCGTCTCAGCCAAGGTCGCGATTGATTCCTATCTCTCGCTGCTGCGTCTCGACGGCTCGTTTGTCAACGTCGGTGCTCCACCAGAGCCGCTCACGGTGCACGCATTCTCGCTCGTTGACGGCCGCAGGAGTATCTCGGGATCCCTCATCGGAGGAGTCCGAGAGACCCAGGAGATGCTGGACTTCTGCGCCGGTCACGGAATCGGTGCTGACATCGAGGTGATCGGCGGCGGCGAGATCGATGCCGCGTACCAGCGCATGCTCCAAAGCAACGTCCACTACCGGTTCGTCATCGACATCGCGTCATTCGATACCGACGAGGCTCCCCGGAATTGAATTGAGCTGCGCTGGGTTGAGCCGGATTGAGCTGGGCTGGAGCACTACCTATCCCCTGAGGACTCTGTCAGTGGGCCTCCGTACCAGGAAGCATCTCGCACGGGGTCTGCCTCGGTCCGAGACCCTCCCAGTATCGGTTGGTCTCCGGGTCGTATCGCCCCTGCATGAATCCTCCGCTCTTTTGCGAGCGGATGATGATCGCAACTGCCCGTTCACCGACCGATACCTCTCGATGGATCTCGTAGGGCCGCACGAGGTCAATCTCTCCCGGACTGACGTAACGGTCCGCCGTACGACGAATCTCGGCGTAGTCGGGTCGCGAACCGTCATCGATCCGATCCGCCCTCTCGATCCGTTCGTGGCCGTCGAGTACTCCATAGAGGGTATAGATGTGCGCATGGTCGTGCAGATGCCGACTTGTCTGGGAGCGCTCCCATGCAATACGTCCCTCGCCCTTGGTGAGGCCATTCACCGCAAATCCATAATCGGGATCCTCGTAGAAGATGAGGTTCTCCGCTCGGCCATCACGAGGAACACACTCGGGCCAGTTCTTCGACGCCGCGATTACATCGGGGTCGGCAAGCAGGTCTGAGAGGATCGGCGACAACTGTTCCCATCGTCGCTCTGGATCGGACTCTCGCGAAAAAAGATCCCTCGCCGTGGAGATAAATACATCAAGCGCGTTCTCTGTCTTTACTGGAGTGCTCATAGATGCTCCTTCGACCTCAAGATAGGCCAGCATTCAACCGATGATTCTTATTGCACAGCGTAGAACCGTGCACAGTTGTCCCAGAGGATCTTCTGCTTTGTCTCGCGATCAAGCGGAAGTTCGAGAAAACTCGACACAGCTTTCGGATAGCGGGAATCGCCGTGTGGGTAATCGGTCGAAAAGACGAGCTGATCGGCGCCGAAATCCTCGATCATGTGTCGGACCGGAGTCTCATCGGGTTCAACCGAGACATAACACTGTCGCTTGAAATACTCACTCGGCGCCATGGACAGCTCCGACATGAAGACATCACCCTCAAGTTCGTAGTGTTCGTCCATCCGCCACAACAACCACGGTGCCCAGGAACAGTTCGCCTCAAGAAAGGCGACCTTGAGTCGCGGATGACGCTCGAGTACCCCCGCACAAAGGAAGCTCGCCATCGCCGTCATGTTCTCGAACGGCTGCCCGTAGATCCGACGCAGGCCGAGGTTTGGCATGAAGTGTTCGCCCGAGCGACGGACGCCACCTGAAAGTGCCTCATGGAAACCGATCGGGATATCGAGGTCTTCGAGCACCTCCCAGAGCGGCTCGTAGTAGGGATCGTGCCAGTTGCGCCCGTTCACGACGTTTGCCCGGATGAACACCGCGCGAAAATCCAGTTCGTTGACGACTCGCTGGCTCTCTTTGACCGCATCGTCGATATCAAAGACCGAGATCATTCCGGCCCCAAGGAGACGCGCCGTATCCGGAGCACAGAAATCGAACATCCAGTTGTTGTAGGCCCGTGCAATTGCCGCGGCCAGTCGCGGCTCACGGCCCGGACGATCAAGCGCATGGAGACCGCGACTCGGGAAGAGGACCGCGACGTCAAGACCCTCGTGGTCCATCGCCTCAATCTGGCATTCCGTCGTCCATCCTCGGCGCGAATGGTCGGCATAGAGCACCTGGTTCCGTTCGTAGTTGTGGCCATTCTCGAGGATGGAGCGTTGACTCCGGGGACCGATCGGATCAGCTACCTCGTCACCGGGAAAGATCAGTCCAAGATCACGCACGTTCTCCGAGAGCCTGCCGACCGGCGCCGACTTCTTGAACTCCGGTTCGAGGTAGCGCTGCCAAAGATCCGCGGGTTCCATGACATGCATATCGCTGTCCATGATCCGAAAGCCATCGAGTGCCACGTCCCCATACCCCCAAGATGGCCAATCACCGCCAAAGGTGACCGGTTACGCGAGAGTGTAACGACCTCGGAGGAGACCAACAAGTGTGCTCGCTCGGCGACGCGTTCGAAACCGTGTCACCACCCCTGCAGAGAGGTCTCGCGCAACGAAATGTCGATCGTGTGACGAAATCAAGCATCGCGGATGCGAAATGGCACGGTTCTCGACAGGTGTTGCAGCTCGGGAGTGCGGGTGGGCAACGTCGTTGGATGTTCTTTGGCATCGGTCATCAGATCCGCTTGCGTCGTGCTCATCGCCACGACGCCAGATACTCCCTTGGCGGGCCAACAAAGATCGCTACGGCGAGACATCCACCGACCTCTTTTTCGGCAAAAAGACCGTGCAAGATTCGTCGCAGAACGGAGCAAAGACGCAACGCAGCTACCGAGATTCTCCGGGTTCCGACAATTCCACCATCGTATGCAGATGAATTCGAATCTTCCATCTTCACCCTCGAAACGCCGCCTCGTTAACGTTGCTCTCGGGCATCAAAGCAGCGCAAAACAGGCAGAGTATCTCCCTGTGGATTTTTCACACCGTTGCGCGCCTACGCGCCGAGCAACGGGGGGAATCGTCGTGATGCGATCGTCGCGCGTTCGAACTGCGTACTTGCCTGCAACAGGGCAAGGTCTCCATCAGGAGGACCGACGAGTTGGAGGCCAATCGGCAGACCGGCCGCGGTGAATCCAAACGGGAGCGCGATGGCCGGCAACCGAGTCGCCGAGATCAAATAGCACGAGGCCATCCACTCGAGATAATCACCCATTTCCCTTCCGTCGACGACCGAGGGATACTCCAACTCGATCGGAAAGGGCGCGACCTGACTGACCGTCAGCGCAAAGAGATCAACGCGCGAAAAATAATCGCGCATCCTCGAGGCAATCGCGCGCTGCTCGGCCTTGGCACGTTGAATCTGCGCCCGAGTCAGCGCAAGTCCGATCTCGACATTCCAGCGAATCGACTCCTTCACCATCTCCGAATGTGTCGCGACGATCGATGAAAATGCCTCGGCAAACTGATGCGCTCGGAGGGTTCGAAACACCTCATCCGCGCCGGCTAAATCCGGAAGCTCCTCAGTCACCTCCCAACCAAGCTCTTCGAAGACGACTGGGGCGCGAGCCAGTGCGTTGCGCACCTCGCGATCGATCGGGAAGAGCCCTCCAAGATCAGGCGACCACGCGACTCGCCGCCGCCTGTTGTCAAGGGCTGTTGCGTCGACGAAATAATCGCTTGGGAGCGAAAGCGAATAGCGGACCCGTGCGTCCTCGCCAGCTATCGCCTCGAGCATCAGCGCGACGTCATCGACGGTCCGCGCGATCGGACCGGGAACACTGAGCCGCTCGTCGGAGACGCCTGAGGGAAAGCTGGGCACGCGGCCAAACGAGGGACGCATCCCGACGACACCGGAAAACGACGCCGGGTTACGCAGTGACCCACCCATATCGCTGCCATCCGCGAGCGGATGCATACCAAGCGCAACACCGACGGCTGCGCCGCCGCTGCTTCCACCGGCAGAACGCGCCAAGTCGTATGGGTTATGCGTCGCGCCAAAAACCGGGTTGTAGGTATGAGAGCCGGCCGCGAATTCAGGTGTGTTGGTCTTGCCGATCGTGATGGCACCCGCGAGACGCAGTCTTTCGATGATCAGATCATCCGCCTCGGGCACGTTGTCGACAAGCAAAGGAGATCCGAATGTCGTGCGAATCCCCTTCGTTCGGTGGGTGTCTTTGTGTGCCATCGGCAGACCATGCAAGATCCCGAGCGGAACGTCCGAGACCGTCTTCGCGTCCGCCTCTTTTGCAGCAGCTCGCGCTCGGTCCTCCACGATGGTGACGAAGGCGTTGACGCTTGGGTTGTATCTGTTGATCTGCTCGAAATGCGCCTCGAGAAGTTCGACCGCGGAGATCTCACGGCTCTTGATCATCGCCGCCATCTCACGGGCGCTCTTTCGGCACAACTCGACCTCTCCCATGGAACGTGTATAGCCCGAGATGACCACCTGCGCACAATGCTCGAACGAGACGGGTTCGAGAGAACATCCCGAGATCTCCCTCTGCGAATGACATTCGCCGAGAGATCACCCCGGGCCAAGATGTTCTCCACTCGCCACAGAAGTGGGGAGGTTGCTAACGTCGTCCCCAGAGCCCTTTTACCTCGAAGAGCCACGCCCTTTGCACATTTCGTTCCGGGCCACTTGCAAAGATCAGGGAGCGATGACATGACCGAACAGTTTGCCTCCGCGAGCACCAACGTGATCGCCGAGATCACGAAATCATTCGATTGCGCCGCCGATGGTCCAATACCTGGTCAATTTGCGTCTCCAGTGCAGAGCGAACTCACCACGCCCCTACCACCGCCGGGGTTTGTCTGGGAGCAATACCTCTTCGAAGGAACCATCGCAGCCGAGAGGTTCAAGACGCTGCTCCAGATCATCCGGCCAGCGGATCGCGCACCTGCATCTCAGGTCGCGGTACTCGAGCCGTGGCATCGCGCGGGCTACTGGACGCTTTATTCAAAGGTGAACCGGTATCTCAGCCGCGAACGTCATGTCGCCGCCATTGTCGTCGCGAATCGAAACGTCCTCGAAAGCTTCATCAAGCCGGGCAACCCCGGGCAGTTCGATGATCTCTTCCTCCCCGATCTCGAGAACACCGACTCAGAGGTCATGGCCCAGGCCGGTGCGCTCCTCAGAAGCGGTGCCCTCAACGGCATGCGCGCCCGCGTCGTCATCCTCGGCGGACAGTCCACCGAGGGCTACTGGGTGCGCCGCTACATTCAACAAGAGCATGGCCAGGCGCATTTCAATGGCCGTAATGTCTTCGATGGGTACTACCCCGCGCAGTCGGCACTGAGCAGCCCGAGGGGGGTCATCAACGATCTCGATGTCCCCGTCGTCGAAGTTCAGGGCGAGAGCGAACTGATCCGTTCATATGCAAACGGGAGGGTCGGGGCCGACTACCGCCGTGACGACGGTGAGCTGTACCGCCTCTACGAGGTCCCCGGCATGCCCCACGTCAGCACGCGGCACGGGGCGAGCGCCGAGCGACTGCGCACGATGCACTGTGAGTGCTCCAACTGGTCAGAATTTCCGCTCTTTGAGATCCATCACGTGGCCCTTGACAACCTAATCTTGTGGGCCGATCGGGGACTCGCCGCCGTAGCGGCACCGAGGATCGAGACGAAAGATGACGGCCGGGTGATCGTACGTGACGGTCACGGCAACGCGCGCGGTGGACTGCGCACGAGCTACCTCGATGTTCCAACCGCAACGATCCACGCCACCTGTGGACCAACCCCGGAAGATTTTCGCGGCGATCGGTGCGACTTTCTCGCCTGGGAGGAGCCATTTGGCAAAGCGACGCTCACCTCGCTGTATGGCTCGCACGAAAAGTACCGGTCACGGGTGAATCTGTCGCTCGACGATCTCGTCTCGCGCCGCTGGTATCTCGAGGCAGATGCAGATGAACTCCGAGATGAGGCCAATGGATTTGACTGGGATTCGAGGACCCGTTAGTTCGCCCACTCGAAGCGAGGCTGAACCATCTGGTGGCTGTCTGGTGACTCTCGGATGCGATCAGCGAATCCGCTATCCAAGGAGTTCGGTGGGACCCTCGGGGAGATCGATGGCATGTTCCTTGAGCACCTCGAAAGGAACGATGTCGAGCACGCTCTCATTCGTCGCACGAAGCACCACAAATGCCGCCATCCCGTCGATGTGCGCGCGCAGGAAGTTTGCCGCGGTGACGCACCACTGGTCCCCCGGTACGAGGCCGGGAAAACCATACTGGGGCATAGGTGTCCCAAGGTCATTCCCGATCGACCGCTGGTGTTCGAGGAACTCCTGGGTGATCACCGCGCAGATGGTGTGACTTCCAAGATCTTCTGAGCCCGTGGTGCAACAACCGTCACGATAGAACCCGGTCAACGGGTCGCTCGAACAGGGCTGCAGCTCCCCTCCAAGGACATTGCGGCCACTCACCGTCGCCCTCTCGCCATACGTCACAAGATGCGATCAACCCTTAAGACAGATGGCCAGTGTCCGACGGGTCCAGACATCGACCATCGCACGCTTGTAGCGCTCCGAGCCGCGCTGGTCATCGGACGGGTTCGCACTCTTTGCGGCGCTCTCACCGACCGCCGCGATGAGTTCATCGGTCGGTCGGTTCCCGATCAAGAGCGATGCAGCCTCGGTGGCGAGAAACGCCGTGGAGTCAACCCCACCGAGTGCGATTCTGGCGTCTTTGACGCTTCCGTCATCAGCGAGTGTCATCGCGACTGCTATGCCAACGGTCGGATAGTCATCGTCGGAACCGGGGGTGAAACGCGTGTAGTGGGTGCGCTGTCCCGCGATCTTTGGCACCGTGACCTCGGTGACAAGTTCGTCCTCGCCAGCAGCCGATTCCATGAAACCAATGAAGAACTCCGCAAGCGGAACGTCGCGCTCTCCTGCGCGACCAGCGATGTGCGCGGTCGCGCCGAGCGAAAGGAGCACTGGCGGAATATCCTGACGCGGATCTCCATGGATGATCGCCCCGCCAACCGTCGCGACCGATCGGACACGCGGATTGCCGACTCGACTAGCGGCGAATGAGAGTACCGGAAGTGCGCTGTTGATGAGCGGTGAGTGCATCAGCTGCAACAGCGTCGTGGTCGCGCCGATGCGCACGGTCTGAGCATCACGCTCTTCAATGCCCGACAGCGCAGGCACCTGGTTGAGCAGCACCAGCCGATCTGGCTCGATTAGCCGGTTCTTCAGCATCAACGCGATCGAGGTGCCCCCACCCACCGCGAGGGTGTTCTCGTTCGAGATCTCGACAAGCGCGTCGCCAATCGTTGTCGGCGTGGAGATGAGCATCTCATTTACTGGCAAGGTAGGTCCTCACAGACTCGGTGATGGTGACATAGCCGGTACAGCGACACAGGTTGCCCGCCATGAACTCGCGGATCTCCTCCTCGTTTGCCTTCGGATTCTCGATCCCAAGTGCATAGGCGGAAACGACCTGTCCCGGAGTACAGATGCCGCACTGCATTCCCTCTTTTTCGACAAACGCATCGAGCAGTGCTGAATCCTTCGCGGTGAGACCCTCGACGGTCCACACGTCTTGTCCCTCGGCAAGCGCGGCGAGATAGATGCACGAGGCGACGGGAACATCGTTGACGAGCACCGTGCAGGCTCCGCAGACACCGACTCCGCAGCCCTCTTTCGTTCCCGTAAAGCCATTCAGTCGAAGTACGTCGACCAACAGGCTTTCGGAGGGAGTCTCTGCCGAAAACGGCCTCCCGTTGAGTGTCATCGTCACGTTCATTGTTGCCCCTTCATCGCCTGGTAGATCTTCTCGGCCGTGATCGGGAGATCACGGATCCTGCATCTCGTTGCATCAAACACTGCGTTGGCAATCGCCGCCGCGACTGGGGGCGTCGTCGATTCACCGATGTTCTTCACGTTCGCCGTACCAAGTCCGATCGCACCGGGCACCTTGACCGTCTTGTAGACCGGAACGTCTCGCGCCGAGGGCAGCTTGTACTCACCCATGTTCGCCGCCCATACCTGGCCATCGGCCTCGTCGAGGTCCTCGAGGGTGGCAAAGCCCACCCCCATCGTCGCACCGCCGTCGATCTGCATCTGGAAGGCGAGCGGGTTGATGATCTTGGCCACATCAACCGCATTGAGCAGCTCGAGGAGTCTCATCTGTCCCGTCCCGGGATCGACGGCCACCTGTGCGACCTGGACGGTGTAGGACCCGACGTCGACTCCGCTGTCCTCGTTGACCTCGACGACGATCGCCTCGTCACGCGCGCGGTTCATCCAGGCCTTGGCCGCGACGTCGACCACGGCCGCGAGCCCGGCGGTGACCCGGGAGGCCCCCGCGCCTGCGTCGCGAGGCAGATCATTGGTCGACACCCCGACGATCTCGATCTTCGTGGTCGCAAAGCCGAGCTGGTCCGAGAGCATCTGACGGAGCACGGTGTGGCTGCCCGTGCCGGTCTCGATCAGTGGCGTCTCGACACGGAGACACCCGTCGTCATAAGGGGTGAGACGCAGACTGGTGCTCGCCATCGACGTCGTCGAGCGACTGTAGATCGCGATGCCGCGGCCATAGAGCCACCCGGGCGGTGCAGCGACCGGCTCCACCGCGGCGAGCGCGGCCTCGAGGGTCTCGAGCCCACGGTGTTCGATCCAGTGCACGTGCGAGGCATCGGCCTCGCCGGTGACCAACAGATTGCGCCGGCGCAGTTCGGCCGGTTCGATGCCGATCACGAGGGCGAGTTCATCCATCGCGGATTCGAGCGCAAAGATTCCCTGCGGGGCCCCTGGGGCGCGCATGTTCCCACGCGGAACGGTATTGGTATAGACCCGGTTCGCCTCTGAATAGAGCAGCGGCACCCGGTATGAGGGGATCTCGACTGCGCCGTGCGGGGCAGGAACATTTGGCGTAAAGGCTCCATAGGCCCCTGCATTGAGATGCGCGACCATCGAGGCAGCGACGATGCGCCCCTCTTTGTCGGCGCCGATCCTGAGGTCGATCTCGGCCGGATGACGCGGGTTCGTGGCCGTCAGATCCTCGCTGTAGCGGAGCGTCATCTTGACCGGTCGCCCCGTCTTTCGTGACAGCTCGGTGCAAAGCGGAGCATCCTGGGGGGAGCCCTTGCCGCCGAAATCACCACCGAGCGTGATCGACTGCAGCTCGATCTTCTTCGGATCGATCTCAACGCACGTACCGACCATCTCGCGTACGCGATAGGGCGCCTTGGTGGTCAGCCAGATCTGCACCTCGTCTTCGGAGATGAAGTGGGCGATGCACGCCTGCGGCTCGAGATAGCCCTGATGGACCCCCTGGGTTGCGTAGTGATGTTCGACGACAAAGGCGGCGGCGGCAAGCGCTGCATCGACCTCCTCTTTCGAACCGTGCGTCGCGCGGTGGATCAGGTTGATCGGGTCGCCCTGTTTTGCACCGGCCCCCTTATAGGCCCAAGGTTGCTCATGAATCGCCGGCGCCCCCGGGGCGAGCGCCTCACTCGGGGTAAAGACGGCATCGAGTGGCTCATAATCGATCTCAACCATCGCAGCTGCGTGTTCAGCCTGTTGACGCGTCGCCGCAACAACTGCCGCGACCCGCTCGCCGACAAAGCGGACCTTGTCCCTCGCGAGCAGTGGCGTGTCGATCAGAGCACGGCCGTAGGGTATCGGCGACACATCTTGCGCGGTGAAGACGGCGATCACCCCGGGACTGGCGAGCGCCGCTCTGGTGTCGATCGAAACGATGCGGGCGTGGGCCATCGCGCTTCGAGCGACGGCCGCGTGGGCCATGTCCGGTAGCGCAAAATCAGCCACATAACGCGATTGGCCCGAAGCCTTCAATGCCGCGTCAACACGACTCATCTGAAAACCGCCCTTTCCCCTCCGCAACTTTTGCGCCTGCAAGCATGACACGCAACGTAATGCCTCACAGCCTACGGGTGATCAAATTTCAGCGTCAATCTGAGGCAATGGTGCGTTCTTTGATTTTGAGCTCCTGGGTCTCTTCCAGGAAGTGCCAGGTGTAGAGCGTCGCGAGGAGTCCGATCACTCCGACGACGGGCGCGGCAAGTCCAAGCGAGAAGGCACCGATCAGTGCCCCATCGATCAACGGTCCACTCGCCGCACCCGAGTCTGAGACGAGACGCCACAGCGACAAGAATGCCGGTCTCCCCTCCGCTGGAGCACGGTCAGCGCCGAGCGTCATCACGATTCCCGCCCCGAGGCCGTTGCCGAACCCGAGGATCATGCCGACTAAGAGCAACGTCGAATAGCTGTGCGTGAACGGAAGGAGCAGATGGCCAACGGCAAGAAGTCCAATGCACGGAAGCGCAACGGCGCGTCGTCCATAACGGTCCGAGATCGATCCCGACGGATAGAAGAGACTCACGTCAAGCACCGACGAGATGCCATAGAGGAGGGCGACCTGCTTGACATCGAGACCGATGTGCGCTCCCCACAGCGGCAGCACGACCTGTCGGCTCGAACGGAGCACCCCGAGGACATAGGTCGTCACCCCCGCCGTCGCGAAATCGTGCCGGTGAGTCTTGATGATCTTGACCGGCCGGAAACCGATCGCCGAGGTATGTGTCGCGCCTGCGTCACTTCGGTCGCGGGCCGACTCAAGCCAGATCCATCCGACCGCGGCAAAGATGATGTAGATGACGAACGAGACTCGCACGGACCCCTTGGTCGCAAGGGCGGCGACGAGGAATGGTCCGATCACCTGCCCCCCTCGACTCACGCCGCCAAAGATCGAGATCGCCCGACCGCGCGTCGTCGCCGTCGTGATCCTGCTGATGTTGGTGAGTCGTACGAGACTCCAGATCGACCATCCGGTCGCCTGGATGAAGATGCCAAGCCCCAGAAAGCCGACGTCGTGGGCGTAAAAACACACGACAAGCCCGCTCAGGAGCATCGCAGTTGCGACCATGGCGGAGCGTCGCTCGCCGACGTGTGCCACCACCCAGCCCGCCGGAACATCCATCAGCATCGTGCCGAGCCCGTTCAAAGCGACGACCAACGCGGCGACCGAGGTCGACGCGCCGAGATGCTTCGCGGCGATTGCAAGCACCGGAATGATCGCGCCCTGACCCGTTGCAAAGAGAAGATTCGGGAGATAGGCCCGAACCCAGAGCAGACGGAGCAGACGCCGCTCATCCACCTCGTTGCCGTCCACCACGTCCGCTCCTCGTCGTTGTCCAGATCGACTTTACCGAGTTGACGGCAACGGACTCCGGATCCTCTTGGTATCGCTGTCGATCCGCAAGACCCAAAGCGCGCCGGGCCGTACGGAACTTGACGCTGGTCCGGGCATACGATAGGACCTGAAAGAGACGGACAAGCTGAGTCCGTCGATGGACGGCCTGCCAACGGGCGCAGTCCGCTCCGGGGGCGTGCGCGATTGAAGCGGACGCTCACGGGCCACGATCAAAAGGGGAGTCTGCAATGATCACCACCGAACACAACGACCGACTCACAAGGGTCGGCAAGGGAACTCCGGGTGGCGAGATGATGCGCCGTTACTGGCACCCGATCGCACCAAGCGCGAAGCTCGACGAGAACCCGGTACAGAG
>DATKRV010000073.1:0-5076 GCA_035532075.1 Acidimicrobiales bacterium
CGCAAGCGATCGGTCGTTCCTGATCGAGCCACAGTGCTCGCGCTCTGAACGGCTTCCGAGCGAGCTGATCAAGGAGCGCTGCCTCACGGCGATCGAGCCGATGGAGTCAATCTCCGAGCTCATCTCAATGGTCGGAAACGAAAACTTCTTTTTCGGCACGGACTTCCCGCACCCGGAATTCCAGGCGTTTCACGCCAAAGGAAGAACGGTCGAGACCTCAGAGCCTGGTGCCGCCGCGATTTTGCACCGCGATGGGTTGAGCGACTCAGACAAGGCGAACATCCTAGGTGGCAACATTGCCCGCATGCTCTCGCGCTAACAACAATCTGGGTTCTCTCAGATCACGCATGTGAGACCTATTTCCCGGGGTGGTGTCGAATGTTCAAAAGTCAACACTCACCCAAAGGGATTTTTATTGAGCCATGCTTATGCGCGGTGAGATTCCATACCAAGGTAAGAGACTAAGTAGAAACGCCTCCTCAAAACGCCACATAGTTGCGAAGAAGGCCCGAATGGACTGCGATCTTATTCATATCAATGTAACTCATCGATCATCTCGAGGCGACAGCAACACTCTTTCGTCTCCAATCTCAATGGCAAAATCATCAAGTTCTGTGCCCTGCATTGATTCACACAGATCAAGAAATACCGGTTCGGCGATACTTCATGCCTCGAATGTAGACTTTCAACGAGTTGTTTCGAACCCTGAAGTGAATTTCACATCACAGCGTTCGATGCATCGCTCTCGAAAAAGTAGTTGCGCGTCGCGTTGTTTCGAACATCAAAGGTTATTGACGTCCTGTTACAGTCGTCTTACACTGACCGCTAGCTTCTTACTGATGCCATCCGCGGGGGATATGTGCACAAGATCAATACGTTAGGCACAAATTTATATTTCTCTTTTTCCCGTTTACAAGTGTGCTTGGATGAGAATGTCTTTTTGAGATTTACCAATAATTTTTACGAGAAACCCTGCGAGATCACTGTCGGCTCGTCGAGGTCACGAATTCAACGCTGGCGGTTGAATTCGTGACCCTCTCTATTATTGGTCGTCGATTTCTCCAATTCGTTCCCGTAGTTCTAGGCGTGACATTCATTACGTTTTTATTGCTCAATCTTCTACCGGGTGATACTGCCGAGGCAATCCTCGGTACGAACGCAAATCCGGTATCAATCGCACTGCTGCGCAAGCAACTCGGTTTGAACCAACCGCTTCTTGTCCGTTACTGGCATTGGTTGGAACACGCGTTGACCGGCAACCTTGGAAGTTCACTCATTACCCAACAACAGGTTGGCACCGTGCTCTCACAACGAGTGCCAGTGACACTCGAACTGTTGATCCTTGCATTCTTGATTGCACTGGTGCTCGCAATCCCCGTCGCGGTGCTTGCTGCGCGTAAACCAAAGGGCATCATTGATCGTCTGGGTGCTACAACTGCAATGTTCGGACTAGCAATTCCAAATTTTGTGCTTGGACTTGTTCTTATTCTCTTGTTCGCACAGCATTTTCACTTCTTCCCGGCAACTGGATACAGCGCGCTTGGATCAGGTCTTGGACCAAACTTGAGATCTCTTTTTCTCCCCGCGCTGACTATTAGCTTCGCGTTGTTTGCTGCGTACTCAAGAATGTTGCGCGCCGACATGATGCAACAACTCGCCCAAGAGGAATATGTCATTACCGCTCGCGCGAAGGGTGTCAGTGAGCCGCGCATTCTGATCCGCCATGTGTTTCGCAATTCACTGTTCAGCTTGATCACCATTGTCGGTGTCAACTTTGGAACATTGATTGGCGCGACAGTAATCGTGGAGTCGATCTTTGCCCTTCCAGGAATTGGCTCGCTTTTGGTCTCGTCGGTCTACAACCGAGACGTCACCGTTACTCAGGGCGTTGTTGTCATCCTCGCGGTCGTCACGGTAACGGTGAACCTCATTACCGACCTCCTCTATCTCGTTCTTGACCCGAGGGTGCGATATGGCACTGTCTAGATATCCCACGGTCCTCCCGCCGATGCTCGCGGAACGCGTCAGCAATTTTCGCCAGACCGCCCAGTGGCGGAGGTCTCTCGACATCTGGGTTCCCGCAGGAATTCTCATTCTGTTGGTCCTCGCGTGCTTCTTTGGCCCCTTTATTTTCGGTCTTCCAGGACCAAACGCAGGATCGCTGCTCGACGCGCGCCTTCCGCTGTTTTCGGCCGGGCACATATTTGGCACCGATGCAATCGGTAACGATCTTCTGTCTCGCGCGCTCTATGGCGGGCAGATTTCGATTGAGGTTGGACTCGGTTCGATGCTGATCGGATTTGTCGTCGGAGGATCGCTTGGAGTTATCGGCGGTTACCGAGGCGGCATCCTCGACATCGTGATCATGCGCCTACTCGACATGTTCCTTGCCTTCCCCTCAATCATTCTTGCCTTCGTCGTTGCGACATTCCTCGGCGCCAACGAGATCAACGTCATCTTCGCAATCTCATTCTTTACCGTTCCAGCATTCGCACGACTTGCCAGAGCGACGACGCTGCAGCTGCGCGAACGCGGTTTCGTCATCGCGACCCGTCTGCTTGGCGCTCGCGAACGTGACGTATTGATACGTCACGTCGTTCCGAACGTCATTCCGTCGCTAATGACCTATGGACTTCTCACCGTTGCCATCGCCATGTTCATCGAAGCAGCCCTGAGCTTTCTCGGCCTTGGCATTCCTGCGCCACAGCCAAGCTGGGGAAGCACAATCGCGTCCGGTCAGCAATACCTTTCCAATGCTCCGGCGATAGTGCTCGTACCGTCGGTTTTTCTGTTTACTGCCGTTGCGAGCCTGAATTCGCTCGGCAACGCGCTGAGAACACGGATTGAGTCCCAATAATGTCTGACCAGCTCTCCTCCCGAACGACCGATTCCACGGCGGCTGTGAATCCTGTACAGGTAGATCTTGCTGGCGACCGCACCAGCTCGGGCGCTCCGTCCCCCACGCTGTTAGAGGTGCGCGACCTTCGCGTCAATTTCCATCTCCAGCGATCGATCGTCCCGGCAGTCCAAGGGATGACGTTTTCTGTCAACGCGGGACAGACGATTGGAATCATCGGCGAATCCGGCTCGGGCAAGTCTGTCACGGCGCGGGCAATCATGGGCCTCTTGCCAAAAAAGACCGCCGAGGTGCTCGGATCAGTCCGTTTTGAAGGAAAAGAGCTTCTCGATCTGAGCGATCGCGAGATGCGCCAGCACCGCGGGAAAAATATTGTGCTCGTCTTCCAGGACCCGATGCGTTCGCTCAATCCAACGATGCGCATCGGAACACAGATCGCCGAGGCACTGCACAGCCACCAGAAGATCACGCGCGCTGATGCGCACAAGCGGGTCGTCGAGCTCTTGCAGATGGTTCGCATCCCCTCTGCCGAGCAGCGCTTCCATGAATATCCCCATCAGCTGTCTGGTGGCATGCGCCAACGCGTGATGATTGCAATGGCACTCTCGTGCGGGCCAAAGGTAATGATCGCCGACGAACCTACAACTGCGCTTGATGTCACCACCCAGGCACAGATCATGGAACTCCTCCGTGAGCTTCAACGCGAGCTCAACATGGCCGTTGTGCTGATCAGCCACGACATGGGACTCGCGGCGATGTACACCGACGAGGTTGCGGTCATGTATGCGGGTCGCGTTGTTGAACAGGCGACGACAAAACGGCTGTTCAAACACGTCCGCATGCCCTATACACGGGCGCTGCTCGATTCGATTCCGAGTCTTGACCACCCATCACTTGAGCCGCTCTCGGTGATCAAGGGTCGACCACCGGACCTCTCTGCACTTCCGCCAGGGTGCCCGTTCAGTCCGCGTTGTCATTTCGCGCAGCACAAATGCGAGGAGTCACCGATCCTTGAAACAACCGAAGATGGCGACCGATTCGCCTGCTGGTTTCCGCTATGAGCATTTCTATGAATGAACATCCTCACTCACTAGCTTCAGGCGAGCATCTCCTTGAGGTGCGCGACCTAGTTGTCGAGTTCGCGGTCCGCGAGCGCTCGGGAGTAAAAGGAGCAAAGGTCCAGGCCGTCTCGGGACTCTCATTTGACATTTCGCCCGGTGAAACCCTTGGCGTCGTTGGAGAGACGGGCTGTGGCAAATCGACAATGGCTCGTGCGGTGATGCAGGCCGCTCGGCCAAAATCGGGCGAGGTCATCTTCGAAGGACAAGACCTCACGAAACTCAGCAACAAAGATCTTCAGGACGTCCGCAAACATCTCCAGATCATCTTCCAGGACCCATTCTCCTCTGTCGACCCGCGCTGGCGCGTGAAGAACATCATAGAAGAGCCACTGATCATCCATGGAGCCGGGAATCCAGAGGAACGAGAGAAGCGGGTGACAGAACTCCTTGACCTCGTCGGTCTTGATATCAATATTCATGGGAACCGCCGACCGCGGGAGCTCTCAGGCGGGCAGTGCCAACGCGTCGCAATCGCTCGGGCGCTTGCGCTCTCGCCACGCCTGATGGTGTGTGATGAGGCGGTCTCCTCGCTTGACGTCTCCATTCAGGCACAGATCCTCAATCTCTTGATCCGTCTTCGCCAAGAGCTCGGACTCTCGTATCTGTTCATCGCCCATGACCTTGCCGTGGTCAAATACCTGAGCGACAGAGTTGCAGTGATGTACCTCGGTAGATTCTGCGAGATCGGTCCCGCTGAACTTCTCTATCTCCAGCCGTTGCATCCCTATACGACTGCGCTTCTCGACGCGATACCAAATACCGGCGGACACCCAAGCAAGCACCACGAAGAACTCGGTATCGAAGCCCCCTCGCCGATCAACCCTCCGAGTGGATGTCGCTACCGGACAAGATGCCCTCGGGCACAAGAGAGATGCGCACTCGAAGAGCCGCAGATGAGATTTCTTGCCCCCGGACACGGGGTCGCGTGTCACTTTCCGAACAACAGCAATACCTCTGAACCACGAGATTGATCTAGGAGTGCGCCATGGCTACTTCACAGGAAATCGAACTCATCGCTCGAGTTGGTGCAGACACGCCGATGGGCAATATGCTCAGGCGTTACTGGATCCCGGCGATGCTGTGTGACGAACTCCCAGA
>DATKRV010000074.1:0-45921 GCA_035532075.1 Acidimicrobiales bacterium
GCACTGGTAGTTTTCATCTTGGAAGTGGCCCTTCTTGTTGGGTTCCTGTTGCGTTGACAACAACAGTCTCGCCTGCAAGAAGGGCCTTTTCGCGGATACGCGTCAGTTAGCTCACAGAGTCTCGTGAAAGATCAGGGCTAGCTCAATCCCAGATCGCCTGCGAGCAGTGAGGTCAGCTTGCTCATCCTTGATCTCTCGAGACGGGTCTCGCATTCGACATCGAATACCCTCTCAAAGAGCTGTTGCTTGCGTAGCATTGACCACAGCTCGAGTTCCGCTTCATTTTTAACGGTTAGTGAAAAAATCATCTTGTGCCCGGTGGCTTCACCCATCTTGACCTTGAGGACTTCCCCGCTGTGCGAGGCGTCAAATGCATCTGCGATACGCAGGATGCCAATAAGGCGGAGTAGAATGTCGAGGTCAATGCTGCTCAGGACAGTATCTTTCGAAACAGACTTCTCATTACCTCGTAGGTGGTAGCGGGCAAGCAAGGTCAACATCCGAATCTCCTTCGGAGTGAACCCACGAAGATCTCCATGCCCGATCAAGTAGGCACTATGACGATCATGATTGGTTCTGCTGATGTGTTCGCCAATATCGTGCATGAGCGCACCAAACTCAAGGAGCTCGCGTTCATGGGACGACAGTTCATGCAGATAACCTGTCGCGTCGAATATCTGGGTGGCGAGTTCGGCAACCTGCACGCTGTGCTCTCTGTTCCAGTTGCATCGATGACACAGAGAGAGCACCGAACTTCGACGTATGCTCCGAGGGTCATCACCAAAGTCCGACGGATCATGTTCCGCGATCGTGCGGAGGATAAGACCTTCGCGAAGCGCCCAACCACTGATCGTGATCTCGTGCATTTGAAGACGTTCCATAACATGAATCAGAACCAGAAATCCAGCTGGAAGAAGCTCCGAACGTCTCGCATCGGCTCCCTGGATTTTCGCCCGATTCATCTTGGTTTCGGTCAACACCCGCTTTGACGCGGTAATGACATCGTCATATGAGACGGTAAGGTGATTTAGATGATCAGGTTCGGATCCGTCGCGCATCGTCGCAGAAATTGAGGCGATCGCGATGAACGTTCCGGACGACCCGATCAGAAGCTTTGGACCGAACTCAGCGAGCTCCGATAGCACCGGATCGAGCTCGCGTTCAATGTAGCGACGCGCTTTGGAGAGCTCTGACTCCGACGGCGGATCGCTGTCAAAAAACATTGACGTAAGCCGTCCGACTCCGAGCTTCACGCTTGCAGCAAATGCGAGTCCGGCAGCATCGCCAAGCATCAGCTCAAGACTTCCGCCGCCAAGATCCAGTGCGAGAGCGGGCGCCGGATCAAGTACCACGCTGGCACGAATTGCATTGAAAATTGTCGCGGCCTCTTGAATTCCATCAATGATGTGGATAGTGAGTCCGAGTTTGCGGCGAACGTTGGCGACGAAATCGGGACCGTCGCGCGCTTCGCGAAGTGCTGAGGTACCGACCGCCACAATTTGATCTGCCTGCTGGGTGTCGGCAATCGTCTTGAATCTCCGAATCACCTCAAAGGCGCGTTCGCGAGCTTCGCTGCCGAGCTCTCCGCTCTTTGCGACGAGATCGCCAAGGCGGAGCATCTCACGCTCTTTGGCAATCGGAACAAAGCTTCCATCTGGGCGCGTCTCGACCAAGATCATGTGAAATGAATTACTTCCAAGATCAAACGCGGCAATGCGCACGCTATGAGACTAGGAGGTTTCCGATCCCCAACGGCGCTTTCCGCGCTCTAGTGCGAGGGATTCGAAACGCCTACGGGCGGAAAATCCCAACGTAGCCGGTATCCGGGTCCAGGAGCCGTCCGCGCCGAGTCGCCAGGCATTCATATCGTCATCGAAATTCATCGAAAGCACCTCCTCGAGACGAATACACAGGTCTGGGTCGGTAACTGGAACAAATGCTTCGATGCGACCGTTCAGGTTCCTCTCCATGAGATCGCCAGAGCCGATGAAATAGGTGGCTGGATTTTCCATCGCGACAGAACGCGAATCCGCTGCAACTGGGTAATTGGGTTGCGGGTGGCCAAACCGGTAGATCCGGGAGTGTTCGAGAAAACGCCCCACTATCGAGCGGACCTTGATGTTCTCCGACAACCCGGCAACATCTGGGCGTAAGCAGCACATCGCCCGCACGATCAGAGAGATATGGCATCCCGCCTGCGACGCCCGGTAGAGCGCATCGATCACTTCGGAGTCGGTGAGTCCATTGACCTTGATCGCAATGTTCCCGGCGCTGGCATAGGCCGCTTGACGGTTGATCTGCTCGAGCACCCAGGGCCGGAAGCGATTCGGAGCAAGGATGATTCGATCCGTAGCGGGTGGGTGGGAAAACCCGGTGAGGTGATTGAACAGGTTGGTCAAGTCGGCCCCGATGACCTCGTCCGAGGTCAAGATTCCCATATCTTCATAGTTACGGGCCGTATCCGCGTTGTAGTTGCCAGTCCCAATATGGCAGTAGCGCCGAATACCGTCGACCTCTCGACGGACGACAAGGGTGGTCTTCGCGTGGGTCTTCAAGCCCATCACGCCATAGACGACGTGCGCACCGGACTGTTCGAGATGCCGGGCCCAGGAGATGTTGCGCTGTTCGTCAAAGCGGGCGGTGAGTTCAATCAGAGTCGCGACCTGTTTCCCCTCCTCCGCTGCCCGGGCGAGTGCAGAGACAAAATTTGCCTCTCCTGAGGTGCGATAAAGCGTCTGCTTTATGGCGAGCACCTCCGGATCATTCGCGGCCTGCAAAATAAAAGATTCAAAGGAGGTCTCAAATGAGTCGTACGGGTAGTGCAAAAGAACGTCTCGATCTCGAAGTATCGCGAATATGTCAACCGGTTCCTCCGCGTTGCTCAGACCGGTCGGAGTCACTGGGGTCCACACAGGCTCCTTGAGGTCCGGACGATCGATCGAGAGAAGTGACCAGAGTTGCGCAAGGTCGATCGGCGCATCATTGCGATAGAGATCTTCGAATCCAAGTTCGAGTTCATCGAGCAGCAGGTGGATTACCTCTGCAGGCATCGCAGAGTCAATCTCGAGTCGAACCGCGCGGCCGAACCGGCGACGGCGTAACTCAGTTTCAACTGCAGCAAGAAGATCGTCAGCCTCGTTGTCTCCAAAATCAATATCCGCGTTCCTCGTCACACGAAAGGTATGTGTTGCTCCGATCCGCATCGCAGGAAATAAGGCTTGAAGATTATGTTCGATGACATCCTCGAGCAGCACAAATCGAAGATCGTCACCGAGTGCAACGAACCGATTGAGAAGCGGAGGGACTTTCACCCGGGCGAATCTTCGCTCGCCGGATCCGCTATCTTCGACAGTGACTGCGAGATTTAACGAAAGATTCGAGATATAGGGAAACGGATGTCCGGGATCGACCGCGAGCGGCGTTAAGACTGGATAAATTTCACGAAAAAATATTTCTACGAGTTCGGAACGATCGCTTTCGTCGAGATCCTCATATTTGATGATCAAAACTCCTTGCGGAGCGAGAACATCTTCAATACAGATGCGATAGAGCTCTGAGTGCTGTTTGTTCAACTCAATCGAAATCTTACGAATCTCCGCAAGTTGTTGAGGGACACTCATGCCATCAGAAGAAAGTGACCTTACTCCGGCCGCGAGCTGATCCTTCAGCCCCGCTACCCGGACCTGGAAGAACTCATCGAGTCCAGAGGAGAAAATCGCAAGAAATTTCACACGTTCAAGCGCAGGAAGGTTCTCGTCGTTCGCGAGATCGAGGAGTCGACTCGCAAAATCAAGCCACGAGAGCTCGCGATTGAAAAACCTCTGGCAGCCGAATTCGACAGGATCCATCAACTGGGTCTCTTGGGTCCAGTGCCCACTGTTTCGATCATTCGGGCTGGTCACACTCTTAGGCTAGCTGGAGAGATCCAACAATGGTTGTCCACTAGGGTAGGCGTTCGTGATGGGCTTTCTTTCGGCACTGCTCACGAATCCGAGGCGCCGCAGTGAACTCGGACTGCTCTTCGTAGGATCGATCGCTGTTTTCTTCGCCCTCGTGCTCGTTTCTCTTTCAAAATCCAATACGCTGCCACATCGATCATTGCTTTTCGCCACCGGGCTCATCCTCGCGGCGCTCTTTATGCAAGTTGTCAACCGGCGTTATGTTCCCGATGCAGACGGCGTTTTGATGCCGGTGGTCCTGGTCTTGAACGGAATTGGATACGTCATTATTAGCAGGGTCAATCCTACGTACGCGGGTCAGCAGATCGCCTGGACGACTCTCGGGCTACTCCTTTACGGTTTCGTCATTGCGACCGTGCGGAGGGTGAGTGACCTCGAGCGATTCCGTTATATCCTGCTGTTTTTCGCAATGGGGCTGCTCATCTCACCGTTGCTGCCAGTGATTGGCTACAGAGTCAATGGCGCGCGGCTCTGGGTGCATTTTCACACCCTCGAATTTCAGCCAGTCGAGATAGCCAAGATCTTGCTGGTCATCTTCTTTGCCTCGTACTTCATTGAAAAGCGCGAGCTCCTGACGCTCCCGACAAGAAGGGTCGGCAATCGGCTCTTCCCTGATATGCGTGCATTTTTGCCTATTGCGGTTGCAGGCGCTCTCGCGTTGATGATCATTCTCGGCGAGCACGATGTTGGCTTTTCACTGATTCTCTTCGTGGTCTTCCTCACCATGCTCTGGGTGGCGACTGGACGATGGACATACCTCGCGATCGGACTTGGGCTCTTCGCGTTGGCAACACTGCTTGCGAGTCACCTGCTTGTACAGGTCAACGATCGGATTGTCGTCTGGCTCGACCCATGGAAGTACCCGTCGACAGGAGGCTTCCAGCCAATCCAGGGATTACTCGCGTTTGGTCGCGGTGGAGTGGGAGGATCGGGGCTCGGTCTGGGCAACCCTACTGCGGTTCCATTTTCCTACAGCGACTTCGTGTTCGCGGCTATCGGTGAAGAGCTTGGACTCGCTGGAGCGGCTGCTGTCGTCGCTGCCTACATGATCATTGTCGCAACCGGTATCCGATCCGCGCTTCGCGCACGCGGAGAATTCGCGAAGCTTTGCGCATTTGGATTGATCGCGACATTTGGATTTCAGGCATTTTTCATTATGGCTGGAGTAGTGCGACTCCTTCCGCTCACGGGTGTGACGCTTCCCTTTGTTGCCTATGGTGGCTCTTCGCTCGTCGCGAACTATGCCCTCGTTGCACTGATCATGAGAATCTCCGATGAATCGAACCGGACCGCAGATTACGCGGGAATGCCGGTCTGGTCTATAACCGAGGGAGAGGCCGTAATCGGCACGGGAGGACGCTGACGGAGACAAAGCGCGATACCGTCCGAGACACGACATGGCAAGATTCTCTGTCCGTCAGGTCCGGAGAGCACGATCTCTCCGACAAAGTTTCCTGAGACAAGATCGGTGATACGCAGGGTAACGACCTCTATTCCGAACGCTTCAAGCACATTGATCGTCAACTCGTGCGTCAACGGTCGCGGCGTCTGAGTCAGTTGCGCAGCGTGAGCAATTGCCGTGCCCTCGGCAAATCCGACGGGAATCGTGATGATGCGATGCGGAGAATCGTATTCCCGGAGGATCACGATGGGGAACTGGGCCGGGAGATCAATTCTCACCTCGACGAAGGAGAGGGGCAGGAAATGCGGTGGGGATTCCCCACCCTTTGTGTTCTCGTCAGGACCGATCTCTGCGTTGACATGGTCAGTCATCGTCGGCCCGGTGCGTTCCGCTCGACATTGACGACAAGTCCGATTGCGATGAAGAACGCGAAGAGGGCCGACCCGCCATAGGAGATAAAGGGTAGAGGAATACCGGTGATTGGCATCAAACCGACCGTCATCCCGACATTCTGGAATACCGAAAAGACCAGGAAGGCGAGAATACCAGCGCAGATCAGCTGACCGAATCGGTCGGCCGACCTACTTATCGCACGGAAGATACGAAATGCAAGCACTCCGAATACCATCAACACCGCGATACTTCCGGAAAACCCAAGCTGCTCGCCGATTGCCGAAAAGATGAAGTCCGCATATTGGACTGGAACGTACTGGTTGTTGGTAAATGCTCCCTGGAAAAGACCAGTTCCGCGCAACCCCCCCGCTCCGATCGCAGTCTTTGAAATACACAGGTTGTAGTTTTGGACGAGATTGCAGTTCTGATTGAGATAACCAGTCAGTCGGCTCAACTGGTAACTGTGCAAGATATGAGCGCTCGTGAAGAGAAAGAACATCGCAACCGCCAGCGCCAATCCGGCGAAAAGATACCGTGCACGAACGCCTGCAACCGTAAGCAAGGTGAAGAGTACGACAGCAATGATGATCGTAGTTCCAAGATCAGGCTGGATTAGTACAAGCGCCATGGGCAATCCAGCAATGGATACCATCTTGACAATGTCGTGGCGCGTGTAGGGGCCGTGGTGTTCGTCAACAACCTTTGCGATTGCAAGAATCACGACAAGCACCGCGAACTCCGAGGGTTGAATCGCAATGGGACCAAGTGCGATCTCGCGGATGGATCCTCCGGAACCAGCAGCGTTGCCAAAACCCGACGCGTGTCCAATCGCGCGCACCGCAAGCAAGGAGAGGACAACGAGTACGTAGAGCAAATTTGTGAACCTCTGGAGGAGGCGATAGTCGACGACCACGAAGAAACACATCGCGATGAATCCAATCACCGCGTAGACGATCTGGCGCTTGATGTAATACGAGGGCTCGGTAGGAATCAGATTGCGCGTAGCCGAATAGACCATAAGCAGTCCGATGACGGTGAGGACCGCGGTTGAGAAGATCAGATAGAGATCGAGTTGTGAGAGAAATTCAACTGCTGCCACCAGCACATCGCGCGGGCCCCTGTCACGGCCGTAATGAGCGCCTCGAGTGTATTTTGCCTGCTCGAACAGCTTGATGCTCACAATCGGCAAGAATACCGTCTATGCGAATAGCCCGGCAGAGCAGTGGGTACCTCTACGACTTTTTTCATGCACTCGGTCTTTCGAAGACTACATCCACACATCTGCAGTCGGCGCTCACGAAGCCCACCGCGGTCATCCTGCTCCTCGCGGGGACGATTCTGCTCGCGAGACTCGGAGGGCGTGCGATCCGCAAGACACTGGGAAGAGTCAGACGGCGAGTCGCGCAGACCGATCCAGCCAGGGCGAGTCGAATCGACACCGTCTCACGGATCGTCGCGAATATCTGGCGCGTCATCATCGATGCGATTGGCATCTTTGTCATTCTGTCCGTGGCCGGTCTCAATCTCACGCCATTTCTGGCTGGAGCAACGATCATCGGCGCAACGATTGGTTTTGGAGCACAATCTCTTGTTCGAGACTTTCTCTCGGGATTTCTGATGCTTATCGAAGATCAATACCGGATCGGTGACGTCGTCACGATCAATGAGATCAGCGGACGTGTTGACGAGGTCTCGCTACGGATAACACGCCTACGCGATGCGGATGGCACTGAGTGGTATATCCCGAACGGTCAGATTCTCAAGGTCGGGAACAAGGCTCGGCATTGGTCACGGGCGATTGTCAAAGCACAGATTGCGGTGAACGTTGACATTGCCGAGGCCACGGCTCTGCTGGACGACGCAATGCAAAAGGCGGTCAAAGAACCGGCTCTCGAGGGAAAGCTCGTCTCGGAACCAAAGGTGCTTGGAGTATCGAACGTAACGACGAATGCGATCACGATCGACATCGAGATAAGGACCCAGCCCCTTGCTGAACTTGTGGTCGAGCGTGCGCTGCTCGAGGTCGCGACGAATGCGCTCCGAAGGCGCGACATGCTTCCTCCATCGGAGCCTTGATAGATTTCAGTGATACCACTCACAAATTCCGACATGGTCTGTACAAAGCGTCCTCTCGACCGATGCTCTCGAAGAACCGCCTGGACGCGCATTCGTGCTCATCGCGCTGCTCGGCGAGCGAGCATTTCATTTATTGCAGCTCTCCTGACACTCGCAATGAATCCGTCGACCGCACTCGGCGCAACGGCCGGTGGGAATTCCCGTGCTGCGCTTCGCGGGCCGCTCATTCCTGGCGTCGGCGAGCGAACCGTCCTTTATCTCGACCGCAGCCGGACGACATTCAACTACCTCACCGGAGCGGTCACGCCGGGGCGAAGGCTTATCAACGAGATCCGTTATCCGTCGAGCGAGAGATCGGTTGGCGAGAGAGCAGATGCTCCGGTGCTGTATCGAACGGCTCCATATCCGGTCATCGTCTTCGCCGAGGGTTATCGAGCCCGACCGGATCTTTATGCAAAGCTGCTCGACACCTGGGTCCGCGAGGGCTACGTCGTGGTCTCACCCGAATTTCCCGATACCACCTATCCAGCGACCGACGCCGCGATCGATGCGGGGTATCCTCATGGAAATCCCGAAGATGATCTTGTCAACGAACCCGGGGACATCGCCTTCGTCCTCTCCCAACTCGCCCGCTTCACGCTCCGTCCGAGGGGCTTGCTCCATGGCCTGGTCAATCTCAACGAGGTGATTCTTGCGGGTCAATCGGATGGGGCTGCGCTCGTCGGCGCCTATGCATTCGACATGAAATACGCGCTCAACCGCACGCCCATCCGCGCCGTGGCGATCTTTGCCGGATATGAAATTTCTGCCGATTCGGCACGATATGAAGAGCCGGTGAGCGGTGTCGTACCGGCACTGATCATCCAGAGTGCCGCCGACACGTGTAACGAACCGGAACTCTCGGTGCAGATGTACAACCACATCCGCGGTGAGAAGTTCTTTCTGAGAATCAACGGAGCAACGCATCTCGGACCATTCGACGGTTCGGACATTGCTGGCTTCGACGCTGTGAGAAACATGTCCCTGAGGTTCTTTGCCCACGCCCTCACCCCCGCCACTGTCTCCGCTGCGGCAGTTTTGAAGGCTGGCCGGCTCTCCGGTATCGGGGTCCCATCAATGGCTCCCTCGGTCGCATCGATTCCGCTCCCGGCAGGATCTCCCTACTGCGCGCCCGCCTATTGACTGCACCGTCACTGAGGGTCGTTCAGCGTCACCTCGCACTATCGTGAACGTCATGCACGAGTTCATCTTGCGAATGCCGACGAGCGGAGAGGGTCCGCGTCTTGGGGTAAAGGACCTCATCGACATTGCCGGCGTCAAGACAACAGCCGGGTCACCGGCAGTTGCCTCCATCGCCTCGGTCGCGACGAAAGACGCCCCATTGATGCAAGGTGCTCGGGCCAACGGCGCGCGCATCGTTGGAAAGACCAACCTGTATGAACTCGCCTACGGCGCATCGGGCGTGAATCCCCACTTCGGTACGCCGACCAACCCGCTCGATCCCGCCCTCGTTCCGGGGGGATCTTCGAGTGGCTCTGCGGTCGCAGTCGCAGTCGATGAGGCGGACATCGCCTATGGATCCGACAGCGGTGGATCGATCCGGGTTCCTGCAGCGTTTTGCGGGATTTCGGGACTCAAGACAACGCACGGACGGATCTCGCTCGAGGGCGTCTATCCACTTTCGCCGCGACTCGATACCGTTGGACCGATGGCGCGCGACGTCTCGGGTCTCATCAACGGTATGCAACTCCTTGAGCCGGGGTTTTCGATCACCGAGCATGCGCAATCAATTGGTCTCGTTCGATCGACCGGGGTCGCCATTGATGAACGCATCCAAAAGAGCGTCGACGATATCTGCCATCGGTCGGGAATTCGGTGCAGGGAGATTCACCTCGATAACTGGAAGCGTGCCTTTGCGGCGGGATCGACCATCTTGGACTACGAAGCTGTCGAGTCCAACCGCGCGATCATCGACGACGAGAGCCTGTTCTCAATGCTGAGTGCGCCCGTACGCGAACGTTTTGGCATCGGCCGAAGGCTCTCTCGCGACGATTTCGTGCAGGCGCTTGAATTTCGTCCCAGGTGGCAGGCTGAACTCGATTCGATCTTTCAACAAGTTGACCTGCTTGCCCTGCCATCGGTGGGATTCTTTGCTCCCCCACTCGATCAGGCATTTGGACACACGTTTACCCTCCTGACGATGCCCTTCAATTTCGCGGGATACCCGGCGGTATCGATACCGATCTCCTCCGGACACTACCTTCCCGCGAGCCTTCAGCTACTCGGTTCACGTTCGAGCGAGGAGTTGCTGCTCGGGAGTGCGCGACACTTCGAGATGCTCAACCGAGATTGAGGACGAGGGAGTGCTCTCGATACGCGCGGACCAGTACATCAACTGCTCCGCTGACGACGTCTATCGACAGGTCTGCGAGAACTACTTCACCTTTCAGCCGGTCTGGGACCCGGCGATCCTCGCGATGCGCGCCGCCTCCGACCGTCCGATCGCGGTTGGCTCCGAGGCAGAGATCTCGCGCCTTTTTCGCAACAAGACCGAGTCCGGGCGATCGACGGTGACCGATCTTGTCGCGGGAACGTCGATCACGGTACTCAATTGTTACCCACGCAGCAGCGAGACCCGCCTCATTTCGTGTCAGCAACTCAACGCCGGAGGAACGCGACTTCACGTGGAGATCAGCTATACGTTGCATAGTCTGGCCCGTCTCGTTGCCCCACTCAGTGCAAACCTTCTCGAGCGGGCTCTCGCCATCAGCCTCCGCTCAGCCAAACTCGAACTCGAAAAGGGAATCCACGCGGATGAAGCCTCCTGAGTGGCTGTACCAGAGGCTGGCAAGGGGCGTCCCTGCTCTTCACCGGAGCCTCTGGCATCTCACCAGAGGACGACTTGGCTGGCGACTCGGCGGGGTGGAGTTCTGTCTTCTCAAGACGACCGGGCGCCGATCGAATCGGCCGAGGACAACTCCACTCGTACTGATCCGGGGTGCCTCGCACCTCTTTCTCGTCGCCTCCAACGGTGGCAGCGACCATCATCCCGACTGGTATCTCAATCTTGTCAAGCACCCATCGGTAACGCTTGAGACACGCGAGGGCCGTGTCACAAGATCCGCACGGACCGCAACCGAAACGGAGCGGTCGCTCCTCTGGGGGGAGGCAGAGCGTGTCTATGTTGGTTACGGTACCTATCAACAAAAGACCAAACGTGTCATCCCGATCGTCTTGCTCGATGAAACCCAATGAAGCCGGTCGGTAACTGACTCTGCTGACCGAGCGCCACTTCATTGGGCCAGATGGGTTCATTGCGCCAGATGGGTCAGGAGCGCCGGAACTCCCTGAGTTCGCTCCACATTTCATCAACCGGTGCATCAAACCCCGTGAACAGCCGCACCTGCGCCGCCGCCTGGTGAACGAGCATGCCAAGACCGTTGCGGATCGCAGCGCCCCGCTGCTCGGCGATCTCGAGAAAGAGCGGCTTTTCGGGTTGGTAGGAAAGATCCACAGCAAGTTGACCGGAATGGAGCGAGTCCGCGAGTTTGCGCGCATCGTCCCGGGCGGATTCGCCGGTCCCTTGCTGGAGCCCAAGCGAGGTCGCATTCACCACGAGCGCGGCAGCGGCGACATCACCAAGCGAACCAAGTCGCGCGACCTGCGGCGCGACCGCGATCGCCTCGTTGCCCCTCTTCTCGCTGCGGTTCACCACGATCACCTCGCTCGCTCCCGCGCGTGCGAGTGCGAGCACGACCGCCCGCGCCGCGCCCCCAGCACCGAGAACGACGCAGCGTTTGTCACTTGTCGAGAAATCCCGGTTGATTGCAAGGTCGTCGATCAGACCCTGACCATCGGTGCTCTCGGCGACGGCGACGCTTGAGAGGAAGACGATCGTGTTGGCTGCTTCGAGCAGGACCACATCATTAGAGCGCTGGTCGGATAGTCGTGCAGCCTCGTCCTTGTGCGGCGTCGTCACCGAGAGTCCGCGAAATCCGAGGGCCCGCGCACCAAGAATTGCCGCGTGGACCTGTCCCACGGGAACGCTAAAGGCCCCGTAGCGCATGTCGACGCCAAGCGCCGCGTAGGCTCGGTTATGTAGTCGCGGGGAGAGTGAATGGGCGACTGGGTCGCCAATCACCCCGACGAACTCGGTCGTTCCTGAAATAGGCATGAATTGAACACCCTGGTCAGTCATTTTGCCCGCCGTCATCAGTTGTCTGCTCCGTCCGTTCGCGAACCAAGCGGTCGAGGTGCGACTGGAGGATGATCGTCGCGGCAACATCATCAATGACCGCAGGTCCTTTTGGAGTTCCTCGTTTGGAGTAGGTCCTCGCAACCCCACCGCGTCCGCCGCGCCGTACTGCGTTGCTCAACCGTCGCAATTGTTCGCGTCGCGCGTTCGCTTCGACGGAGCTGAGTCGCTCATCGACAAGTATCACCGGCACCTCGAGAAGATCGCGAAGTGTTCCCACCTCAGACTTGACTGCGCGCGTGGAGATCGAATCACCTCCAGAGAGCGACAGAGGAAGTCCGACAACCACCTGTATCACGGCGTACTCCTCGATGATCTTTGCGACCGCTCGGTGCACATCGGCATCCTCGCGGCGCAACACCGCGTGGGGGCTGGCGAGGATCTGACGTGAGTCCGAGAGGGCAATCCCCACGCGCACCGTACCGAGATCGAGTCCAAGAATCCGTCCACGTGGCGCCACCTCTCGAAAATCCCTGGATACGGCCTCTGGCACCGCACTCACAACGTTTCACGCAGGGCAGATTCAATCACAGACAGCGCCGCTCCGATCTGGGTGACATCGCGCCCACCCGCCGTCGCGAGCTCTAAGGTCCCTCCTCCGCCGCCTCCAACGAGGCGCGCGCCGAGTCCTGCGACCTCTTTGGCATTCAGATCCACCTCTTTCGCAAGGGCGACGACGATCGCAACCCGTTCGTCATCAGGCGATCCCGCGAGCGCGACCCGTGCGACGCCGAGGTTGCGAATCAACAGGGCGAGTTCGCGCAAGGCGTTGGGTTCGAGACTGTCGCGACGAATGACGAGCACTCCGTCTGTTGCATCGCCAACAAGCGTCCTCGCCTCATCTCCAAGACGCTGGGCGCGCAGCGCCTGGATCTCCGATTCAAGCTCAGCGTGATGTTCAACAAGCCTCGCGATCGCCGCCTCGATCTCGCTCGGTGGAATCTTCAAAGCCGTCGCAGCCCGCTCGACGCGCTCACGATCTTCCTGGAAATCCGTAAGTGCGACCAAGCCAGTCGAGGCCTCGACGCGTCTCGTGTTGGCACCAATCGAGCCTTCGGAGAGAATGCGGAACGGGCCGATCATGCCGAGCGTGTCGACGTGAGTCCCGCCACACAGTTCGACAGAGGTGTCGCTCGCCTCTACGACGCGCACGGTCTCACCGTATTTGTCGCCAAAGAACGCAATCGCCCCCGCCTCCTCGGCCTCGTGCTTCGAGGTCTCGTAGATGTGCACTGCGTGATCCGAGATGATCTCTTGATTGACAAGACGTTCGATCTCCCTGCGCTCATCTTGATCGAGCGGCCCAAAATGATTGAAATCGAATCGGAGTCGGTCGGGAGCGACGAGCGAGCCCTGCTGTTTCACGTGATCTCCAAGAACCCTGCGCAGCGCGTCCTGAAGGAGATGGGTCGCGGTGTGGTTCCGTCGGATCGCGTTGCGACGCTCTTCGTCGATCTCGGCGATCACCTCGTCCCCCTCGTCAAGCTCGCCCTCGCTGAGATAGCCGCTGTGCCGGGTAAGGCCCTCGGTCGCGGCCGTGGTGTTGAGTACCCGCATCGTCGCAGAAGACGACCGGATGTATCCGCTGTCTCCGACCTGTCCACCACCCTCGGCGTAAAAAGGCGTCGAGTCGAGCACGACATCAATCAACGCGGAGTCCTCCGGAACACGTTCGCCCTCGAAGTTCTCGTAATGAGCGCCACCTTCTCGGGTGATGACCCCGAGTATGCGCGCCGCATTGCGACTCTCCGCGTAGCCGACGAAGTTCGTCGGACCATGCTGATCATAAAGCCGTCTCCACTGGCCCTCGGAATCTCCTCCACCGCCATCTGATCTAGCCGCGAGCCTCGCTCGTTCGCGTTGTTGTTGCATGGCAACATCGAATCCGTCTCGATCGACCTCGACGCCGCGCTCAGTTGCATATTCGATCGTCAGATCGACCGGAAACCCGAAGGTGTCATGCAATTTGAAGGCAACATCGCCATCTATTCGCTTCACTCCCTTGTTCAGCTCCTCCTCGATGAGCAGAGTTCCCGAGCGAATCGTCTTGCGGAAGGCCTCCTCTTCGTGGACGACGATCGTCTGCACAAAGCCTTCATTGTGCGCGAGCTTTGGATAGGCGATTTTGAGACTCTCGACTGCGCTCGAGACGAGATAGGGCGCCACCAGCTCCTGGACACCGAGTTGGTGGGCCCTCATCACGGCGCGTCGGATCACCCGACGAAGGGTGTAGCCCCTCCCCTCGTTGCTTGGAAAGACGCCGTCAGAGACGAGCATGGTCATCGAGCGGGCATGATCGGCAAGAATCCTCAGTGCGACATCAACGGCGGGTGATTCTCCCAGTTTGTGACCCGTGAGACGCGACGCCTCCTCGACGAGCGGTCGGACCAGATCGGTCTCGAACACCGAGTCAACCCCCTGGAGCAGCGTCAAGATCCGCTCCATCCCTGCTCCTGTATCGATGTTCTTGCGCGGAAGGTCCGTGAGCGACCCATCGGAACCCTGATCAAATTGCATGAAGACGAGGTTCCAGATCTCGATATAGCGCTCGTCCGCTCCGTTCACCGGTCCGCCATCTTCGCCATACGCTGCGCCACGGTCGTAGTAGATCTCTGAAGACGGCCCACACGGTCCGGTCTCACCCATCTTCCAGAAATTGTCCGCACCCATCCTCTGGATTCGACCCGGCAAAACGCCAGTCGACTCCTCCCAGATCCCGCTCGCATCAGCATCGCTCTCGTGGATGGTCACCCAGAGCCGGTCTGGATCGAGGCCGAGCACCTCCGTCACGAATTCCCACGCATAGGGGATTGCGAGTTCCTTGAAATAGTCTCCGAAGCTGAAATTCCCGAGCATTTCAAAAAAGGTGTTGTGACGTGACGTCGTCCCGACCTGGTCGATATCGACCATGCGAAAACACGGTTGCACCGTCGTCGCCCGGGGCACCGGAGAGGTCTGCAGACCCAGGAAATACGGTTTGAACTGGACCATCCCGGCAATCGTGAACATCACCGAAGGATCATGAGGGATGAGCGGAGCGGCCGGAAGCGCGGTATGGCCGCGCTCGACAAAAAAGCGCGTAAAGGCGTGGCGGAGGCCATTCGCGTCAAGCGTCATTCATCCACCCCGTCCTCTACCGAGCCACGCTCGCGCGTTCCGCTGGCGTGTTCGTCCCTTACATTACGAGAGCGATGCGCGCCGCGCGCACGGAGCGCGTCGAGGCGCTCGCTGAGCTCTTGCTCGAGACCCCGCCCGATCGGTCGATAATAGCGACGGCCGACCAGTTCAACGGGGAGATAGGTCACATCCACCCACCCGCTCGGATCATCATGGGGATAGCGGTACCCGGCTCCATGTCCGAGTTGAGCTGCCCCCTGATAGTGCGCGTCGCGCATTGAAGGCGGGACATCACCAAGCGGCCGATCTTCCACGTCACCTGCTGCCTCGCCGTAGGCGACCGCGACCGCATTCGACTTTGGCGCGAGCGACAGGTAGGTAACTGCCTGGGTGAGATTGAGCGCGGCTTCGGGAAGTCCCACCCGGTCGAGAGCATCCGCGGCCGCGTTGGCGACGACAAGCGCCGTCGGATCCGCGTTCCCGACGTCTTCGCTCGCGAGGATCACCAGACGGCGCGCAATAAAGCGTGGATCCTCGCCTGCGGCGATAAGGCGAGCGAGCCAGTACACACCAGCGTCTGGGTCAGATCCCCGAATCGATTTGATCAGGGCGCTGATGAGGTCATAGTGCTCGTCGCGACCAAAACGCAGCGAGCGCGTGGTCTGTGCGGCCTCGATTGCCCCGAGCCCGACCCGCGGCCGCCCACCGGCGCTGGGATTGCCGGGCGCCGTTTTGGTCAGGGCGATCGCGACCTCGAGGGTGAGGAGAACATTCCGAGCATCACCTTCGGCACGATCACAACATCGGCGCAGCGCATCGTCATCGATATCGACCTCCTCGATGTCAAGCGCGCGGCGCGCGACCTGTTCGAGCGAATCCATCGCGAGCGAGACAAATCGAAACAGCGTCATCCGGCTCAACAGTGCACTGTTGAGCGAGAAAAATGGATTCTCGGTGGTCGCACCGATCAGAACGATGGTCCCATCCTCTACTCCCGGCAAGAGCGCGTCCTGCTGTGATTTTGTGAAGCGATGGATCTCATCGAGAAAGAGAACCGTCATCCGCCCGAGCATGCCAAGTGTCCGCCTTGCACTCTCGAGAACCTCGCGCACCTCTTTGACTCCGGCACTCACCGCGGAGAGCTGCATGAAATCGCCCTCGATGTTGTCGGCAATGAGCCTCGCAACGGTCGTCTTTCCCGTGCCGGGAGGACCAAAGAAGATCGAGGAGGGAATCTGGTTACTCTCGATCAACCGTCGAAGCGGCGCGTCCCTGCCGAGCAGCTCGGCTTGCCCGATCACCTCGTCCAGCGAGCGCGGGCGAAGCCGGTGCGCAAGCGGAGAGCGTCGCGTCAGCTCATCGGCTGCCGCGTAATCGAACAGATCCGGCGTCCGCTCAGTCGGCATCTCGTGCGTCAATCACTCGCTGGTGGAACGGTGCCCTTTTTGGGAGCTATCGCCCGAATCCCGAGTTCGCCCATCTGGCGAGCCGTGATCGGGCGCGGGGCTCCAGTCATCAGGTCGGTGCCCGACTGCGTCTTCGGGAAGGCAATCACCTCACGGATGTTTTCCTCTCCGGCGAGAATCGCCACGAACCGGTCGAGTCCCACCGCGAAGCCGCCATGCGGAGGTGCGCCGTACTTGAACGCGCCAAGAAGGAATCCAAATCGTGCCTGAACCTCTTGCGGCGAGATACCGAGTGCCTCGAAGACCCTCTGCTGGATATCCTCGCGATGTATGCGGATGCTCCCGGAGCCGAGTTCCCAGCCATTCAGCACGAGATCGTACGACTGAGCGCGCACCGAGAGCGGATCACTCTCGAGACGTTCAACGTCGTCTGGATGGGGCATCGTGAACGGATGATGCGCGGCAAGAAGTCTGCCCTCCTCGTCGAATCCCTCGAACATCGGAAAGTCGATCACCCAGCAGAGACGTCTTGGGCCCTCGTGGACCGGTGGGCGCCCGATGTCGATGCGCAGCTGGCCAAGTATCCGACAGGCGGCCTCGTGGACATCCGCGACGATCAGCACAAGGTCGCCATCGAGCGCTCCGGTCATCTCGACGATGCCGGTCCGCTCCTTTTCGCTAAGGAATTTTGCGATCGGTGACTCAAGATCGATCACTCCCTCAGCGAGGGCAACCGCGCGCATCCATACGAGTCCCTTCGCCCCGAGCGCCCTGGCGCTCTCGATCAGGCCATCGAGCCGAGTTCGGCCGTAATCACCTCCTCCGGGAACGCGGATCGCCTTGATGCACGGGGCCTTGAATGCATTGAAGGTGGTCTGGTCGAGCACCTTGGTCAGATCGACGAGCTCCAACGCGAAACGAAGGTCGGGTTTGTCCGTGCCGTAACGATCGAGTGCCTCATGCCAGGTCATCTCCACGATCTCATCAGGAGGTTGCCCGTCAACTGCGCGGGTTGCGTGTGCTACCGCGCTTGCGACGAACTGTCGCACATCGCGCTCGGTGACGAACGATGCCTCGATGTCGAGCTGCGTGAATTCGAACTGGCGATCGGCACGCAGATCCTCGTCCCGAAGACAGCGCGCGATCTGGAAGTAGCGATCGAATCCGCCCACCATTGTGAGCTGCTTGGCAATCTGGGGCGACTGCGGCAGCACGTAGAACGATCCATGTTGAAGACGCGATGGAACCGCGAACTCACGCGCACCCTCTGGAGTGGGCGTCCAGAGCAGGGGCGTCTCGATCTCGGTGAATCCCTGGCTCAGCATCGACGCCCGCAGCGCGCTCGATATCGTTGCTCGCAGCCGGAGGTTGCGTTGCATCCTCTGGCTGCGTAGATCGACGAAGCGATAGCGCAGGCGCACCGCCTCGTCCGTCTCGCTGTGTCCGTCGAGGACAAAGGGTGGTGGCTCGGAGGCGTTGAGAATCTCGACCTGACTGTCGCCGATCTCGACCGTGCCGGTGGAAAGAGCCGGGTTCTCGGTGCCCGCGGGACGCGCGCGCACTACGCCAGTGATCCGGACGACAAACTCTGCGCGCAGCGTGTGTGCCCCGTCGACGACGCACTGGACCAACCCAGTGTGATCTCGTAGATCGACAAACGCGAGATGTTCCCCGTGCTCGCGCCGATGCGCCACCCATCCACACACCGATACGGTCTGGCCGATGTGTCCGACTCCCAAGGTCCCGCAGTAATGCGTTCGCATCCCGACCGGGACTGGCGTCGACAAAACACCTTCGAACTCTCTGGTCATGACAGCAACTCCCGCAGGCGCGCGACGAGCTCCTCTTGCGAAATCTGCTCCTGGTGTTGTGACTGTGCGCCACGCAACATCTTGACGGTGATCACATTCCGTTCCGCCTCGTCTGCCCCGACGATGAGTGCGATTCTCGCCCCCGAACGATCCGCCTGGCGCAGCTGTGCCTTCATCGACCGATCATCGAATGCCCGATCCGACGCGATCCCCTCCTCTCGCAGGAGATGGGTCAGGTTCCGCGCATGACCACCGCCGGTGACATCAACGACAAACACCGCGATCGGAGACTCGTGCTCATCGAACAGTCCCTCCGCCTCTCCGGCGAGGAGCACCCGTTCGATCCCGCTTCCAAAACCGATTCCCGCCATCGCGGGACCTCCGAGACGTTCGACGAGTCCGTCGTATCGACCACCACCACCGACGGCATTCTGAGCTGAATCAAGCACCCCCGAGGTGATCTCAAAGGTGGTACGGGTGTAATAGTCGAAGCCCCTCACGAGGAAATCATCGCGTTGATAGGCAATTCCGAGTGCCTCAAGTCCCGCGAGTACCCGTTCGAAATGTCGCGCGCATGGCTCGCACAACGAGTCACGAAGGCGCGGAGCGCTCTCGCGAAGCGCGACGCACTCTGTGCGCTTGCAATCAAGGACGCGCAACGGGTTCATGCTCCATATACGCCCGTGTTCCTCGCACAAAAGGGAGCTGTTGCGCGCGAGGAACTCAACGAGGAGGGATTCGTAGCGTGGGCGACAGTTTGGATCACCCATCGAGTTGACGCTCAGGTCGAGTGAGCGAAGTCCGACGTCTCGAAGGTATCCATCGAGCAGCGCGATCGTCTCGACATCGAGATCAGGGTCCTCAGTGCCGATCACCTCGACACCAAGCTGGTGGTGCTGACGGTATCTGCCCGCCTGCGGGCGTTCATAGCGAAACGCCGGTGTGACGTACCAGGCCTTCCACGGTATCTGGGGACGATGCTGCACAAACGCGCGCACGACAGATGCAGTGCCCTCGGGACGCAGCGCAAGGCGTCGGCCGCCTTTGTCCTCAAACTCGTACATCTCCTTGGACACGACCTCGGATTGCTCACCAATGGAACGGTTGAACACGCCCGCGTCCTCGAACATCGGCGAGATCACCAGCCCATACCCCGCAGTGTGCGCGCGTTTTGAAAATCGCGCGACCAGCAACGCGAAGCGCGCGCTCTCCGGGGCGAGCACATCGCGGGTGCCCGTTGGCGCCTGAAACGGGTTCACTTCGTCGAAGCAGTGCTTGTTCGGTCGCCGCCAGGCAGGAGTCGATACGCGTCGTAAACGCCGTCGAGCTGTCGGAGAGCATTTAGCACCGATTCCAGGTGCTCGACATCAGAGAGTTCACACTCGAAACGCATACGTGTCACCCTATCTTCTGCCGTCTGGGTCGAGGATGAGATGATTCGGACCTGGAACTCACCGAGCACGCGCGCCACCTCCGCGAACACCTGGGAGCGTCCTATCGCCTTCACCTCGATACCTGCGATAAAGACACCCTTGCGGGCATCGATCCACTCGACCTCGATGAGCCGCTCGCGACTCTCCCCCGCTAGCGAGAGCGCATTGATGCAGCCATCGCGATGGACCGACACTCCCCTGCCTCTCGTCACGAATCCGATAATTGCGTCGCCGGGTACCGGGGTGCAACAGCGCGCCAGGGTCACCATGACATCGTCGAGCCCCTCGACATACACTCCGGACCCTTCGACGACGCGTGTCGAGCGACGAGACTGGAAGACCGTTGAGGGAAGCTGTACCTCTCCCCCACGGAGGTCGCGCTCAAGGTGTTGCACGACAGTCTGGGCGCTGGTGTGCCCCTCGCCGATCGATGCATAGAGGAAATCGAGATCGTCGAAGCCGAGCTCGATGGAGATCTTGAGCAACTCGTCGGAGTTGACGAGTTGCTGCGCCGACATCCCTTCGCGTCGCAACATCTTGAGCAACTCCTCATGACCAGCGGCGATTGCATCCTCACGGCGCTCCCGGGTGAACCACTGGCGGATCTTGTTCTTCGCCCTTGACGAGACGGCGATGTTCAGCCAGTCACGGCTTGGAGCTGCGGTCTGGGCCTTGGAGGTGAAGATCTCGACGGTATCTCCAGAGGAGAGGACCTTGTCGAGCGAAACGAGCCTTCCGTTGACCCTCGCGCCGACGCAATGGTGACCGACCTCGGTGTGTATTGCATAGGCGAAGTCAACCGGTGTCGCGCCCGTCGGCAGCGTGATGATCGCGCCTTTGGGGGTAAAGACGTACACCTCGTCCTGTTCGAGGTCGAGTTTGAGGTTTTCGAGAAACTCGACTGGATCATCGGTGTCACGGTCGAGTTCGACAATGCGGCGCAGCCACGCCATGTCCTCGACAAGTTCGGCACCGTTCTCTTTCGAGGCGCTCTCTTTGTACTCCCAGTGCGCCGCAATACCGTGCTCGGCCCGTCGATGCATTTCATGGGTTCGGATCTGGATCTCGAGCGGCTTGCCACGGGGTCCGACAACGGTGGTATGCAAAGACTGATACATGTTGAACTTGGGAGAGTTGATGTAGTCCTTGAAGCGACCCTGCACCGGTGGCCAGAGCGCGTGCACCGACCCCATCGCCGTCCAGCAGTCCGTCTCCTCGTCGACGACGATGCGGATACCCACCAGGTCATAGATCTCGTCGAACTCCTTGCCCCGCACCACCATCTTCTCGTAGATGCTCCACAGATGCTTTGGGCGCCCGGTGATCTGGGCTTCGATTCCAAGCGCGGCGAATCGACCGCGCAGCACGTCTACGACCTGGTCGAGCTCAACGTCGCGACGCGGAGCTCTCGTCTCGACCATCTTTACGATCTCGGCATAACGACGCGGATACATCGCAGCGAAAGAGAGGTCTTCAAGTTCGCGTTTGACGGATTCGATGCCAAGGCGGTGCGCGAGCGGAGCATAGATATCCAGCGTCTGCTGTGCGGTTCGTTCCTGCTTCCATTCGGCCATCACCGAGAGGGTGCGCATGTTATGCAGCCGGTCGGCAAGCTTGATGACCAGAACGCGCCAGTCCTTCGCCATTGCGACAAGCATCTTGCGCACCGTGGCGGCCTGCTGCGCCTCCTTCGAAGAGAAACTCAACCGGTCGATCTTGGTCACGCCGTCGACAATTGCCGCCACGGTCGGACCGAAATCGCGTGAGAGCTCTGCGAGTGTGACATCGGTGTCTTCGACGACATCGTGCAAAAGCGCCGATACCACGCTGGTCTCGTCCAGTCCGAGTTCTGCAACAATCTGTGCAACGGCGATCGAGTGGGCCACGTAAGGGTCGCCGGTCAATCTTGTCTGCCCTCTGTGCGCCTTCGCGGCGAGCATGACCGCCTTGGTGACCATCTCGTGACCGCTATCAGGATGGTAGGCCGCGACGGCTCCGAACAGGCCCGATATATCCACCTGGGCCGGCAGATCGGAGCCCTTCGCATCCTCGGCTACCGATGCGGCAACCAGCGGGTCAATGGCCATAGACAAGGATACCGTGGCATCGTGCGCATTGACGGGCTGGGCTCGTTTCTCCCAAGCTCGAGATGGAGATTTCGACATGCTCACTAAGCTGGGTACGTCCGTTTTACACGTCGCTGACAAGAGAGCCCCACTGATGCGCACTATCGCCGAGAGCGGGCCGACGGTCGAGAGTTCACCCCGTGCCTCGCTTCGACCAGCGCTCATAGTCCCCCTCATCGTTGCCACGATCGTGCTTGGCGGGGGGCTCCTCGCGATCTTCTCCGCGAGGAGCGCGCGCACCGTCGGTGGATCGGGCGGAGCCATCTCTGCTCCCACGCACCTTGTCGAACAAGGCGTGCATCTTGACCCCGCTCAGACACTCCTGCAAAGGACCGAGCAGAGCGCGCTCATCCCCGAAGACGTCATCTCGTCGCTGTATCTTCCCAACAGAGCTCGTCTCGTCCGGGTCATCGACCTCGACAACGGGAATGGTCCATTCGACCGACAGATCGACGTGACGAGCGCAGTGGCACCGGCGCAACTTGTCACGGCCTATACGACGCTGCTCGAGCAGTACGGTTGGACACTATCGAGCACCAAGGCCGTTGCCGGTCCCTCTCGATCTACCGGCACGGAGCTCCTCTCCCAGCGGGCCTCGCGTGACGGCTACAACTGGGAGGTTGGAATCACCCTCACGAACAACACGCTCGCCATCGCTCCAAGCCAACGCAATGCGAACGCGTCCCAACGATCATTCATCTCGATGCGCCTCCTCCAGGTTCCTCAGGGCAACTGAAGGATCGGGTAGTCCCGGTCTCACCAACTCCGGTCTAGCCAGCAGCCGCACGCTGGTCATCAAGGTGTGGTCGGCGATAGCCGGTCAGCACGTAGGACCAGATAAAGAGCAGGGTCGGATAGATGAGGTACCCAAAACGGGTTGCGGGCGCGAGAACGGTAGCAACACAGAGCGCGAACCCAGAGAAGCGCGCCACTCCAGCGGCATCTCTTGGACGATGGTAGGTAATGGCAACGACCACGATCGCAGACCCCGCGATGGCCAGCAACAGAGTAATCAGCCGCCGTTGGTGGGGAAAGGCGGAGACGAGGAACTGGCCGAGCAACGGGCTCGCGGCCGGTGACCTCACCCTTGTCAACCCAAGGGGGAAGCGGATGACATTTTCGACGAATGCCTGGACGTTTCCATACAGACCAAACAGCAGCACCGGGATCACCAACGACAGGCCGGCGAGATACGAACGGGTCAGGTGAGAGTCCTCTTCGTGATCCGAGATAAGCAGTGCAAGAAGAGCGATCGGCCAGGCGGTGAACTTCAGCGAGCACGCCAGTGCGGCGAGAATCCCGGAGGCGAAACCCTGTCGTCGCTGCAACAGCGCGAGTGAGAGCAGCACGAGTGCGATGACGGGAAGATCGTCGCCACCCGTGACCATCGGTAGTGCTCCGACTGGGAGGGCAACAAAGAACTGGGTGGCGCGGATCTTGCGCTCCGGGGATGCACGCGTCAGAGAGAGCGCGACAAAGAATGTCGCGAGTGCGACGAGTGCAAAGAGGACCCGCGCATCGCCGATCTCGGGCGAGACCGCTGTGGCGTTGAGGAGACCAAATATTGCCATTCCTGGCAGGTAGGGAAAGAAAGAGAACTGGTCGACACCATGCGAGTCATTTGTCGGAGAGATCCCCACACTCGAAGGGTGCAAAAGATAAGGACTGCGTCCAAGTGCGATGCGGTCACCGGCGCGCTCGATCACCGCAACTTCCGGCTGCGCGTGCGCGTTCTGCGTCGCGGTGGCGCGCCAGACCAGTTCGGAGAGAAGCGGAACCACGACGGTGGTGACTCCGAGCAGTACCACCACCGAGATGCGCGCGCGACGCAACATTGAGACGGAGATCGGCCGTCGGCGATGGAGAAGATATAGCGCGAAAGTGAACGCCCCGGCAACAAGGTAGGGAGCTGTCGCAAGGGTTCCCCACTCGCGGTAGTCCGCGGTGCCGGCGTAGACACTGTTGACACCGGCAAACAGAGCGGCGAGAGAATAGACAATCAGATCCTGGACGAGGTTCGGAAGAACACAGATTCCGCGCCAGAGCGACACAGCCAGTTCTTGCACGTCGTCATGCTAGCCAGCAGTGGGCCGAAGCCGAGGGTGCTGAGGAAAACTCCCGTCGGTTCGTTTCAGGTTCGCGGAACGCGACACCCCCGGTCACCCATTGGGGACCGGGGGCGGGGCGAACAGACGAGGTCGTCTTTGGTCAAATCAGCGATTTGGCTGAGGGGTGAATCGAAGATAGGGCTTTATCGTCGTGAATCCCTTGGGAAACTTCGCCGTTGCCTCTTCATCGCTCAATCCAACACCGACGATCACGTCGTCGCCGTCTTGCCAGTTCACTGGGGTCGCGACCGTGTATTGAGAGGAGAGCTGCAGTGAGTCGAGTACGCGCAGGATTTCAATGAAATTGCGACCCGTACTGGCGGGATAGGTAATCGTCAACTTGATCTTTTTATCCGGTCCGATAATGAACACCGAGCGCACCGTCATCGTGTCGCTCGCATTCGGGTGGATCATCCCGTAGAGGTTGGCAACCGTGGCGTCCTTGTCGCCGATCAACGGGAAATTCAGCTCATGGCCAGTCGCGTCCTTGATGTCGTTCGCCCAGTTTCCATGCGAGTCGACCGGGTCGACCGATAGGCCGATCACCTTCGTGTTGCGCCGGTCGAACTCTCCCTTGAGTCGGGCAACCTCACCGAGCTCAGTGGTGCACACCGGAGTGAAATCCTTTGGATGCGAAAAGATCACGCCCCAGCCCTCACCGAGATACTCGTACAGGTTGACCGTTCCCTGAGTCGTCTCCGCGGTGAAATCCGGAGCTGCATCGCCAAGTTGTAGTGCCATAGTGCTCTCCTCTTGATAGGCCACACGGGTGCGGACGAGTATACCGAGGTTCCCGGCAATTGTCGACCTGCTGGGTCGGATTTGAACCGAGCCAGACTCGCTGGCGCTCACGACATTCTCCGCAGGCAAAATCATCACTAGATTCTGCTTGCCACAACCGCACGGCGCGGACGAGTCGCCGCCCGCGGATCCAAGCAGGAGACCAGGGACGCACCGAAGGGTAGTGACATGCTTGCGACAACAGTCCAGCTGCCGGGGATTCTCGCCCATCTCGGGCCGACGCTCGATCACTATGGATATCTCGCCGTCGCCGGTTTCATCTTTCTCGAGGACTTCGGGGTTCCCGTTCCAGGAGAGACAATTTTGCTCGCAGCAGCCGTCTATGCCGGTGCGGGCGCACTCAATCCCGTTCTGGTCGGCATCATCGCGGTCATGTCCGCGATCGCTGGCGACAACGTCGGGTTCGCGATCGGGCACCTGGCCGAGCGAAGGGTCATTTTGAAATACGGCAAAGTGGTGTTCCTCACCGAGGACCGCCTTGCGCGCGCCGAGGACTTCTTTGCACATCAGGGTGGCAAGATCATCATCGTCGCCAGATTTGTCGAAGGTCTCCGGCAGGCAAACGGCATCATCGCCGGGCTGACGGGGATGCGCTGGCTCCGCTTTCTCATGTACAACTCGATCGGCGCGCTCTTGTGGGTTGGCTGCTGGCTCACCATCGGCGTCACCGCCGGCGTTCACATTACGACGATCTATCGTGTGATCACTCGCTACTCACTCATCGCCGTGGGCCTCGCCGTCATTTTGGGAATTGCGTATCTTCTCGTCCATCGCGCGAGGCACAGAGGGGCCCGACGTTCGACCTCGCGAGCCACCGATTCGCCCTCGGACGAATGACCATTCCGCACTAGCGTGGGGCCAATGTCTGACGCAACAACCAAGCCCGACGCGACAACCGGGCCTGTGACAGGTTTTCGTTCCTCTGCCTCAACGGATTTGGCCTCCTCGAAGTTCATCGCACGCAACCTCGTTCCCCTGACGGTCGCTGACCGATTCGCGATTGCGCTGTTCATCTGCCTGCCGCTGTGTTTGTATGGCATCCCGGCGCTGACCGGACACCTCGTCGTGCCGGGCGACAATCTCAACCAGAACCTTCCCCTTCGCATCCTCTCGGGCACCTTCTACCGGGCGGGCAGGATGCCGGCGTGGAACCCGTTCATCTGGGCGGGCACTCCGCTGCTCGGTGGATGGAACTCCGGGTCAATCTTTCCCGGGACGCTGCTCTTTGCATTCCTGCCGATCTCGCTTGCCTGGACGATCAACCTCGCCTTCGCCCCGGCCGCTGGAGCGGTCGGGCTCTATCTTCTCCTGCGCCGATTTCACATCACCGAATCCGCGGCAGGTTTTGGTGCATTGGTCTTTGCCTATACCGGGTTCATGGCAGGTCAGATCGTGCACATCGGGCTGGTCCAGGGCACCGCCTTCACACCGTGGATGTTGCTCGGCTTCGATGTGCTGTTCCGAGGTGACCGAACCAATCTGCACCTGCGAATGAGTTGGCGCGACCTGTTTTGCCCGCACTCACTGCTTTGGATCTTGATCCTTGCGACATCGATCGCGGGAACGGTACTCGCGGGAGATCCACGCGCCATCTCGAGTGCTCTCGTGGCTGGCATCATCTATCTCGTCTCGCTCTTTTTCCGCAAGGGCGCGATGCGATGGGTTGGTTCGATGCGCGCCGTCATCGCGGCGCTGCTCGGAGGACTTTGCTCGGCGGCCCAGCTGTTGCCCGGCCTATCGTTCCTGCACGCCTCACAGCGCGGCACGACACCCCTGAGTTTCTTCGGTGCGGGTTCGATCCCAAAGCGCGAGTTCTTTTCCCTTTTGTTCCTGCCTTTTTCCCTCGGCGGAAACGGCAACTTTGGTATGCCCGTCTACGAGGGCAGCTACAACCTTCCCGAGTTGACGATTGGCGCCGGTCTTCTTGCGATTGTCGCCTTCTGCGCACTTTTACCGGAGGGCTTCGGACGACTCGTCCACCGATTCTCGAAGACTGCGCCGTTGGGCGGAGATGATCCGCGCCATCAACTCGGCGTCTGGTACGCGTTTTCGATCATCGGCGTGGTCCTCGCGATGGGAACGACGCTCCCAACCGGCAAATTGCTCGTTCATCTTCCCTTCTACGGACACGAGCGCCTGCAGAACCGGAACATCGTGCTGCTCGATCTTGCCCTCTCCGTCTTCGTCGCGCTCTTTCTCGATTGCATCCTCAAAAGACTTCGCGCACGCCACCTACAAGACTCCGGGCTCTTCGACCGCCGAGCACGCATCGCAGCGCTTGTGCCGGTGCTGATTGCAATCGGATTGATCGTCTATGAGCTGTTCAACACCGTGCCATTCCAGCACTACCTCAACGTTCCGAACGTCAATCCGCATCTTGGCTCCGATCTGCTCGGATACCTCATCGCGAGCGCCGTGATAGCCCTTGCAATCGGAGGATTCCTCATCTTCGGCGACCATTTCGGGACGACATTCGCGCGGATTTCGATCTCTGCCATCGCACTGTGCGATCTCGGGCTCTTCATCGCAAACAGCTCCTTTGCCAGCGCGCCCACCTCGCTGTTTGACGCATCGTCCACCCTCTCGACACGGCTTCGCCATCTGCTCGGAGGACAGGGGCGCTTTGCACTGTTCGATCCCTACTACCAGATCACGAGCCCGCTGCCACGCGTAGCCGAGGAGGTGGGCCTTCCTGATATCAACGTCTTGCAGGGCAATCCAAGTATCCAGGGTTACGGCTCGATTGTGAACGGGGTATACCAGCGCGTCACCGGGTCCCACCAGCTCAACAGCCTCACCTCTTCGATCCTGCCCGGACCGACGGTCAACACACTCGATCTGCGCATCCTGCTCACTCCGTCGAGCTATCTCGAACACGGACTCGCCGAGGGTCAGTCAATCCCGCTGCCCTCGAGCATGCAGCATCTCGCCAATGGAATCCCCCACTTTGACAATGGTCCGTGGATAGAAAGGCCCAACGGCACGGCGACCTTTCAGCTCGCCAGACCGCGCCTCGTGCGTCGGATCACGTTCAGCGTCGCCCCGACCACGCTCTCTCGAGGACCGATCGATGTCACCGCACTGAATGGCTTGAGGGTGGTCGATCGCCGGGTGGTAAGGGCTACGAAAGCCCTCCGGTCCGTCGCGCTCGATGCCTCCGCCCCGATCACCACCATCGAGGTCACCAACCGGAGCTCGGCATCGCTCGAGTTGCTCTCCGCGATGGTCACCACCGTGAGCCCCGGTCAACGACTCGTCCTGAATGGCCTCCTCGAAGGTTTTCTGCCGATTGGCCACTGGGTCTTCGTCGGGAACATCGGACCGCTCAGCGCATTCAAGAACACCCAGATCCACGGACTCGCGTGGCTCCAGCCCCCGTTCACCCACACGCCGAACACGAAGGTCGCGACCTCGGGACGGGTGAATGTGACACGGGGCGCCGTCACCGCCGAGCAGGTGATGCGCGTCCGCACACCACACTCCGCGATCCTCGTCCGCTCCGAGGCATACAGTTCGGGTTGGAGCGTCGACATCACGCCCGTCGGCGGGGGTAAGACCACCCACGAGATCGTCCACCGGTTCGGTCTGATCCAGGGGGTGACCATTCGTGGCGGGAACTGGATCGTCACCTGGCACTATCGGCCACGCCAACTGTTGCGCGGCCTTTTGGTGAGCGGAGCCGGAGCGGTCATCTGGATTTGTGCACTCGCGACCATTGTCGTGAGGAAAAGACGCACCCACGCGCGTGCGTGCAATAGATAACGCCTCACGGCGCGCTCGCAGCGATCATCGTCCGTCGATCCGCGAATTCGTCCGACGCGACTTGTGTCCGACCGGTAGCGTAGGCGACAACCCCCAAGCTTTTGAATCTTGTGTGACAAAGGAAGCTCGCATGCAGGCCCACGAGATCACCGAAGTCGAGAACCTTGCCCGGCAGCTACGTGTCGACATCATCCGCGCCAGCACGAAAGCGGGCTCTGGTCACCCAACCTCGTCGATGTCTGCAGCCGATCTGCTCGCTGTCTTGGTCATGCGCCATCTGCGCTATGACTGGAAGAATCCGAAGAATCCCACTAATGACCATCTGATCTTTTCCAAGGGGCACGTCTCTCCGCTCGTCTATGCCATCTACCGCGCGGTCGGCGTGATCGATGAGGAGGAGATGGTCAACTCCTATCGCCAGTTCGGTTCCCGACTCCAGGGGCATCCGACCCCCGCCCTGCCATGGATCGACCTCGCCACCGGCTCACTCGGTCTCGGCATCGCCGCAGCGGTCGGCATCGCGCTCGCCGGCAAGGAGCTCGATCGCCTCGACTACCGCACCTGGGTCCTGTGCGGCGACAGCGAGATGGCAGAGGGTTCGGTCTGGGAGGCACTTGGCAAAGCGGCCAACTACGGCCTTGCCAACCTGACCGTACTCGTCGACGTCAACCGCCTCGGCCAGCGGGGACCGACCGAGTTCGGGTGGAACCTCGACGCGTATTCGAGGCGTATCGAGGCCTTCGGCTGTCAGGCCGTCGCGATCGACGGACACGACATCGCGGCGATCGACGCGGCGATGTCTCTCGCGTCCGGGGCCGATCGACCCCTGGTCATCCTCGCCCGGACCATCAAGGGCAAGGGATTTTCCGAGGTCGAGGACCAAGGTGGATTCCACGGCGTCGCACTCAGCGCCGAACAGGCCGATCGGGCGATCGCCGATCTCGGCGGTGTGAGTGAGATGAAGGTCACCTCACTAGCTCCGCAAGGCGGCACCCCCGCGATCACCCCAAACCCGGAGACTCCCGACACCAAGATGCCGATCTACGAGCTCGGCACCAAGGTCGCGACGCGAAAGGCCTTCGGCGAGGCGCTGGCAGGTTTGGCGGCGCGTCCCGAGGTTGTCGTGCTCGATGCCGAGGTCGGGAATTCGACTGGCACCGAGGATTTCGAACGGGTCGCACCCGAGCGGTTCTTCCAGTCATTCATCGCCGAGCAGCTGATGGTCGCCACCGCGGCGGGCCTCGCGGTGCGTGGTTACGTTCCCTTCGCCTCGACCTTCGGTGCCTTTTTCACGCGGGCATATGACTTCATCCGCATGATCGGCATCTCTGAACTTCCGATCCGACTCGTCGGTTCACACGCCGGTGTCGAGATCGGCGCAGACGGACCGTCGCAGATGGCGCTCGAGGATCTCGCCTGCATGCGCGCGGTGAACGGTTCCGTCGTGCTCTATCCCGCCGACGCGACCTCCGCCGCAGCACTCACCTTCGTCATGGCCGATGTTCCCGGCGTCGCCTACATGCGTACGACCAGGGGTGCCTACCCCGTGCTGTACGCGCCCGACGAGATGTTCGTCGTCGGTGGCTCCAAGGTGCACGGACCCTCCCCCGATGACCTGGTCACCCTTGTCGGAGCCGGCGTGACGTTGCACGAATGTCTCGTTGCGCAGCGCATCCTCGAGAAAACAGGCATCGCATCGCGCGTGATCGACTGCTATTCGATCAAGCCGCTCGACCTGAAAACGTTCACCGAGTGCCTTTCGGTCACTAACGGCAAGATCGTCATCGCCGAGGACCACTACCCCGCCGGCGGGATCGGCGAGGCGGTGACGGCCGCGATCGTCGAGGCGGGGGTATCACTTCAGCTGCGTCACCTCGCCGTGCGCGAACTCTCGTGTTCTGGCACCCCGGCGGAGCTGCTCGAGCACGCACGGATCTCCTCGCGCCACATCGTCGACGCGGCGAAGAGTCTCCTCTGAGGCGCCATCGGGACAGGCTGCAAAGATGGGCGGTCTCGCTTCGACCATTGGTTATCCTGAACCCATGAGTCGAGCGTCAACCAAGGGTCCAAGTAGGGGTCTCACAACTCGGATGACGGTTGCCCTTTCAACCTCCCTCGTGCTCGTCTCGGGCCTGCTCATCGCGTTGATCATCAACTTCACCTCGTCTCCAACGGTGGTGACGAAATATCCGATGGCGACCTTTGTCCCCTCGACGACGCTTCGCATCGGTTCCAAATTGCCGCCGACGCCGACGCTGCACGATCTGGCCGGCACGGGCTCAGCAGGGCTCGCCGTGATCGCCGCGCACCGGCCGATGGTGATCAACTTCTTCGCCTCGTATTGCACCGCCTGTGCCGAGGAGATGAGGAACTTCGCACAGGTCTCGAGCGCCGAGCACACGGTGGCGTTCGTTGGCATCGACACCACGGATCCGAATGTCGCAAAGGCTCGATCGCTCATTACGGGGGCGGGGATCACCTACCCGGTACTGCTCGACAACTCCGCCTCGGTGATGATGAACTCCTTTGGCATCTCGAACCTTCCAACGACGTTCTTTGTCTCGGCATCCGGCAGGGTCGTCGAAGAGGTGCTCGGACTTGAATCCGTGGGCGAACTGCGTGCAAATCTCGCCAAGATCTGATCTCAGGGCGTGAGCACGCGTCGCAACCGAGCGCTCACTACCCACATCCCGACCAATGTGACAGAGACGAGATAGGCGACGTGAACGAACAGGAAGGGGTCAATCGCTCCGATATCGAAAGCTCGCAGGAGACTCACCCCCTGATACAGGGGGGAGCACTTGACGACCACCTGGAACCATCCCGGATAGACACCAAGACCATAAAAGGTGCCAGAGAAGAGGAACATCGGCAGCATTGCCAAAGAGACCGAGCCGATGTCCTGCCAGGACTTCATGAATGAAGTCACCGCAAGTCCGATCGATCCGAACGCGAGGCTGATGAGCGCCGCACCGGGAAGACAGGCGATCGCCCAATAGGAATCGCAGTATCCAAAGCCTGCCATGACGAGAAGGAAGCCGGTCGCATAGATCATCCCGCGGATCAGGGTCCAACCGAGCTCTCCTGTTGCGATGTCGATCACGCGCAGTGGCGTCGCAAGCATCGCCGCATAGGTCTTCTCGACCTTGAGACGATAGAAGAAGTTATACGTTGCATCGAACACCGCTCCATTCATCGCCGACGAGGCGAGAAGGCCGGGCGCGACAAAGACTGCGTAGCTGACAGGATGGCCAGAGACGGTCAGCGATCCGACGAGCCGGCCGAGACCGATGCCGATTCCGAGCAGGTAGAAGAACGGCTCGAAGAACCCGGAGACGATATAGACCCAGCTCTTGCGATAACTCAGCACATGGCGTTCGACCACAGACAGCGCGCCGCGCAGCGACAGCGCGTGCGGCGTGAGCCTTAGCTCACGCACCACCTGGGTCATCGTTCGAGCCTGCGTGAATATGTCCGTCTTCCAAGGGCCACTCCGAGTATTGCCAGAACCAGCAGATAGACGAGATGCACGAGATTCGACCAGAGCAGGAGCTGCCCGCCAGCAAGTGATCGACACAGCGCCACACCGTGATAGAGCGGGGTCAGTTCGGCGAGCAACCGGAGCTGCGGGGGCAGCTGGGCGATCGGAAAAAACGATCCGGAGAAGAGAAACAGCGGAACGATGACGAGTCGGTTGATTGTCGAGAAGGCCTCATCGCCTTGTAGGGCTGCTGCCAGCGCCGCCATCGGAGTCGCGAACGCCAGTCCGAGCAACGTCGCGGCGATGATCTCGACAAGGCTGAATGGCGAGGTGACCGCGCCGAATCCGGCGCTGATCGCGACGAACACTGCGCAGGTGAACAGAAGACGCAGGGCAATCCACGCAAGATGTCCGACGAATACATCGATCACGCGTAGAGGTGTCGCACACTGTGCGAGATAAGACCGCTGCCAGCGGATCGCGCTCATCACCGGCCAACTCGCCTCGTTGATCCCGATCTGCATCGCAGAGGCCGCGAGGATTCCCGGCGCGACGAATCGGAGATAGGAGACGCCACCCAACGAGAGCGCGTGGGCCCCGACGTGTCGGTTGACAAGACCACCCAGTCCGATACCGATCGAGGCGAGATACAGCGTCGGATAGACAAAGGTGGAGAGGATCGAACCCCGCCAGGTCCTGCGATAGAGCAACAGCCAGAAAGAGAATGCAAGCAGCCAGCGCGGATGTCCGTGATCTCTCGCCGCCTCGCGCGCGACGAGACCCTCAGGGACCACGAGATCAGTCATTCAGGCTTTTCCCGGTCAGCGCGAGGAAGACATCTTCGAGACCGGCGCGGCGCACCAACGAGCTGATCGGCCGAACCCCGAGCGCGAGAACGCGCTCGAGAATTGCATCGCCATCTCTTCCATAGCAACACAGCCGATCACCAAGCATCTGCGCACGATCCACCAAGGCCCCAAGGCGCTCAACCAGTCCGGCTGCGTCGCTTTCTTCGAGTCGAAATTCAACTGCCTCTCTCGAGACGATCGAATCGATGAGCTCTCGTGGTGAGCCCTTGGCGACGATCAACCCCTGGTCCATCACCACAAGTCGGTCACACAGCTGTTCCGCCTCGTCCATGTAGTGGGTGGTGATAATCAGCGTGACCCCCTCGCCCTGAAGCCGGTGGAGCCTGTCCCAGACAAGATGACGCGCCTGTGGGTCGAGACCGGTTGTCGGCTCGTCGAGGATCATCAGTTCGGGACTTGAGATCAACGCGCGCGCAATCGTCAGACGCCTGCGCATGCCGCCCGAGAGCTCGTCCACCTTGGTATTGGCGCGCTCGGTAAGCTGCGCGAACTCGAGCAGCACCTTCGCGCGCTCTCGGATCTCCTTGCGCGGAAGATCAAAATATCGGCCATAGATGCACAAGTTATCGAGCACCGACAGCTCCGCATCAAGCGCGTCGTCCTGGGGAACGAGCCCGATCCTCCTGCGGATCTCGGGTCCATCGGTCTCGGGGTCGCGACCCGTTACTCGCAACACTCCCTCCGAGCGCGGCGACATGCACGCGACCATGCGCATCGTCGAGGTCTTGCCCGCCCCATTCGGTCCGAGAAAACCGAAAACCTCACCGCGAGAAATGGTGAAATCGATTCCGCCCACTGCCTCGAATCCATCGAAGCGCTTGACCAGTCCGCGCGCCTCAACCACGAAATCATCCAAACGTTGCACGTCATGACGCTAGTCGGCACCATCTACAGCGCGACGATTAACGTCGGGCGCCGTGGAACATCATCTGTTTGACGACAGCGATAAGGAGTTGCGGGTCCGTCCAGCAAAGATCGAAGACGCGTCGGCAATCACGCGACTCTCGACACAAGAACTCCCGCTCAGCGACGCGGCGCGCTTTGCCGCGCAACGGATCGTCGAAGAGCGTCTCGGGATCGCCTCCGGCGATGACTATTTCACCATCGTCGCCGAGCGCAAACCCAGTGCCGAGATCGTCGGCTGGCTCACGGGGGGAGGATGTCGGGGTCAGGAGTTCAAGGGCTGGGGTGAACTGTACGCGCTCTCGAGTGAGCAGTTCGCGACGAACATCGAGATCGACGAGGCATTGCTCGGCGTCGCGCTTCATGCGCTCGAAGCCGCGCGCTTCTCAGGCGTGACGATCCTTCTCGAACGGGCGGACTCGATCCGCCGTGAACTCCTTGAGGACCTCGGGTTCATCGCCGAACATGATGACACGGACAACGAACCAGCGATGCGTGATGTGCTGATCCGCTACTCGTTCGAGTTCGCCGCTTCCTAACAGCCAAGTTCTAGCGCGTCGGCCATCCGATCGGAGCCGAGGCACGCTCGAGGTTCTCCTCATCGCTCAACGTGGGATCCCACAGCTTTGCGATGATCCTCCTCGCGTTCACCGACTCCGACGCGCCAGAGGCAAGAAATACTGCCGGTGCGCCCATGACAACCGGTTGGACGAGATCATCTCGTGAACGTCCCGCGATCACCGGGACATACCGGGTATTCGACGCTCCCCCTGGGATGAGGATGTTGGCAGTGATCTTCGAGCCCTCGAGATCCTGGGCCATCGAAGAACATAGCGCCTCGCTCGCTGCCTTCATCATCCCGTAAGGAGCATTTCCACCGCCGAGCATCGTTGCGAGACTCGTCGTCACCGTCACGATGCGGCCAAATCCCTGCGCGCGCATCGACTCAAGCGCAACCTTCGAGAGATAGAACGGCCCCATCACATGCACCTCGAAGAAGCGCTGCATCCAGTGTCGGTCAAGCTCCCAGAAACGCACCGGATTCGCGTAACGGTCGCCTGGACGGATCGCGGAAAGGCCGATCCCCGCGTTGTTGATCACGACGTCAATCGATCCAAAGATGGAGATGCACCGCTTGACAATCTCCTCGACCTGATTTTCGCTCGAGATGTCGGCCTGGTGACCGATCACTCGTCCGTGCACCTCGGTCATCACCTCGATGATCGGCTCCTCGTCGATGTCGACGACGAGGACAGACGCCCCGGCGAGCGCGAGAGCCTCGGTCATCGCACGACCAAGGCCGCGCGCCCCTCCGGTGACGACCACCGAGGTCCCGGTCAGCACCTGCACGTGTTCATCGGACATGATTGTTCTCGCGCCTAGATCGTCGAGATGACCGCACGGCTGATCATCTCGGCGATCTCGCCCTCGTCATAACCGATCGAGGTCATGATCTCTCTCGTATGTTCGCCGAGCAAGGGTCCGGCGATGCGGATCTCGGCTGGAGTGTCCTTGAGATGCATCGGCGAACCAATCTGGGTCGTGTCGCCGATCTTTGCGTGCGGAGCCTTCGGAAAGAACCCACGCACCTTGAGATGCTCGTCATTGAACACCTCGTCATAGGTCCGTATTGCTCCGCTTGGCACTCCAGCCGCCTGGAGCGCATCGATCCAGTGCCGTGCAGGTTGGGTCTTGGTGACCGTCTCGATCCGCGCGATGAGAGCCTCCCGGTTGTTGAACCGATGGGGATTGTCGACATAGTCAGGGTCATCGATCAGCTCCTTAAGGCCGAACACCTCGCACAGTGACCTCCACGTCGGTGCAGAGGGAGCCCCGAGACAGAAGTATCCGTCACTCGCCTCGACCGCCTGATAGGGGGCAGATGCCTGATGGACCGCTCCGAGCTTCTTTGGCACCTCACCGGTCGCGAAGTACTTGCCCGCCTCCCACACAGCGAGCGAGACGCCAGATTCAAACAGATTGACCTCGATGAACTGGCCCTTCCCGGTGATCGAACGCACGTAATACGCGCTCACCGCAGCAAGTGCTCCATACAACGCGCAGATGAGATCGCTGATCGGCACGCCAACCTTGACCGGAGGTCGTCCCTCCTCGCCGGTGATGCTCATCAGTCCGCTCATCGCCTGGACGATCATGTCAAGTCCTGGATAGTTCGCGTACGGCCCCTCCTCACCCCAGCCAGAGGCCGCGACATAGATGAGACCGGGGTTGTCCGCAGAGAGATTCTCATAGGTGAATCCCAGCCTCGTCATCGCCCCGGGAGAGAGGTTCTCGACAATGATGTCGGCATCGCCCGCCAGTCTGCGGAAGACCTCCTTGCCCTCCGCCACGCTCATATCGAGCGAGAGCGATCGCTTGTTGCGATTGATCAAGAGATAGGGCGAGGATTCGCCATCGATGAACGGTCCCGTCGAGCGGACGATATCTCCAACTCCGGGTCGCTCGATCTTGATCACATCGGCGCCGAGATCGGCAAGCTGCATCGTGCAAAAGGGAGCGGCGAGAAAGTTCCCGATCTCAAGTACCTTCACCCCCTTGAGCGGTGGTGTCATCGTTATTCCCCCTCGGTCAGTGGCAGTCTCGGAGCGGGTCTGTCGAGCCCCGAGCCGCCCCGGTAAATCTACGTGAAGTCGCGCTGGCGTGTCGCGCCTGGCGATCAGGCATCCCGCGGCATCCCGCGGCTCCCGGATGAATTCGATCGAACATTTCGCCTGATACTGCGAGACTATCTCTGCCATCACCAAGAGGGCGGGACCGTCGGAGGTCCCGTTCGCCGCGATGACGGGAGTTGCTCACCTCAAGGTCTTGAAGATGCTCCACAGCGAGACCCCGAGCAAGATCACCTCAACTTTCCCCGAGGCGAACTCGCCAGCCGTTGTCGACGGTGGATCGAGATCACCAAAGACAACCAGGCAACAGCGAGGAGCGATCCGAAAAGCCCCAGCACGCCATTTGACGATCGAATCTCTCGAACCATGAGGATCCCGGACGACACTCGAGGACTCGCCCGAACGAGCGCCGCGCCACATCGTCCCATCGACCCTCCGCATGCCAGCCGCCGGTTGCTCGGGGTGGGTGGGACTCGCACCCACCCATTGCACTGGCCATTCCATTGCACTGGCCGTTCAACAGCGCGTCGCACTAGGTTGGTCGAGCCGGCGAGCTTTGGCTCGGCAAGGGCATCAGATCTGTGATTCTCAAAGGCACAGAGCATTACCAAGGGGGAGACATGCTCGCGATCGACCACAAGAAGTTACACAGCCTCTACGGCTCCACGATCAACCTCTGCGCACGCGACGACCTGTTCGCGCTGACCGGTGTGCTCGGCATCGATCCCGCGACGAACAACCTCGCGCCCACTCCAGAGGAGCAGTTTGCCTGCGCCTTCGCCAACGTCGAGAGGATCGCCGACGAGGTCGGTCTGTCGCTTGACGAGATCGGACGGATCACGGTCTTTACCCCCGATGCCTCCTACCGCCCGTTGATCAACGAGCCCTGGCTGCGACTCTTTCCGAACGAGAACCGACCGGCGAGAAAGACCACCCATGTGCCGCTAGCCGAGGGCGCACAGATCGAACTCGAGATCGTCGGCGTTCTCGGGAAGAACGATCGACAACCGATCGAGATCGACGGTGTCCGGCACAAAGATCCCCTCCCGATGGGTGCGCGACTCGGTCGTCACGTCTTCTCCTCGGTGCTCGTCACCGACATCCCCAATTCGCGCGTCCGTCCCGAACGGCTCGATGCGATCAAGCAGGTATACGAAAACATGACCGCGTTCATCGAGGCCGCAGGCGGCACGCTCGATGACATCTCCAATGTATGGACCTACCTCGGCATGTGGGACCTCCATCCGGACTATGTCGATGTCTGGGTCGAGGCCTTTCCCGATCCCGCCAGCCGCCCCTCGAGAAAGACCTTCTACTACCCGCGCGTCGATATCCAGCTCCAGTGCGAGGCGGTCATCGGTGGGAATCGCAAGAACCTCGAGATCGCTGGCATCGCCCACCACGATCCGATCCCAATGGGTGCAGTGACGGGAGGGGTGTTCACCTCGTCGGGCATCGACAGCCGTGACCCCGAGACGAAGAAGGAGCCAAATGGTGTGCCGGCGCAGGCCAAAAACGTGATGGCGAACCTCGTACGCCTGCTCGAACAGACCAACTACCGGCTCGACCAGCTCTATCACGTCACCGGACTGGTCGGAAACCGCAGCTACATCCCGGCCTTCGAAAAGGCCTTTCGGGAGGTGTTCCCCGATCCTGACCGTGCACCCGCGTGGCAGGTGATGCCGCTCGGACTCGATGCGCGCGACAATCTCGTCCAGGTCGTCGCGCGCGGCACCTCGCAGGCGAACTAGGAGGAAAAGATGATCAACCGGGTGCCACTGGAGCGGATCGCTCTCGCCTCTGAGGCGGTATTTGCCGAATCTCGGGTCGACGGGCGCGACATGGCCTTTGCCGTTGTCGACGAGGCGGGAGGGCTCGTCTTTGGAGTCCGCTACGAGAACACCGCGACGAGGGTTCTCACCCATTCGATACGCAAGGCCTACACCTCGGCGATCATGCGTCGCGACACGATTGCCTTTCGCGACGAGGACAGAGAGCGCGACAAGACACTCGCGGACTGGGGGGACATGAATCTGACCCATCTCGTCGGTGGCGTCGTCATCAAGATGGAGGGTGAGTGGTTCGGCGGCCTGGGAGTCGGAGGGAACTCGACCGAACGCGACGACGAGATTGCCCGTATCGCGCTGGCGATATTGACCAACAGCTAACGCAACCAACACCACCCGACGCGGCGTGCCACGATGGTGGCGGCGAATGAGGCGCGACCTTCCTCCCACGCCAATCCCTAGACAGGCAATCCCTACCGGAGCGAGCACAATGACCGAACTGACGACCACCACTCGAGGCATGTTCTCGCTCGACCAGGACCTCACCGTCCGGCTCACGACGGTCGGAATCGACATCGGCTCTGCGACCTCGCAGTTGAACTTCTCCCTGATCGAGCTGCAACGGATCGAGGCGAGGTTCGTTGTGACAAGGCGCGAGCTGATCTATGAGTCGGACATCATGATCACGCCCTATCTCGATTCAACGACGATCGACACCGACCAGCTGAGTGCGTTCCTCGACGAGCAGTACGCGAAGGCCGAGATGACCAACGACGACATCGACTCGGGTGCGATCATCCTCACCGGTCTCGCGCTCGCCAAACACAACTCGCGCGCGATTGCCGACATGTTCTCGGAGCACGCGGGAAAATTCGTCGCCGTCTCCGCCGGCGATGCGATCGAGGCAACGCTCGCCTGCCGGGGGGCCGGGATCGAGCGAATCTCGGCCGAGACCGGCCAGAGCATCGTCAACATCGACATGGGTGGGGGAACCGTCAAGTACGCGTATGCAACGAACGGAAAGCTCGCCCGTGTCGGAGCGATCGACATCGGTGCCCGACTCATCACGACCGATGCCGACCAGCGCGTCCAGAGGATCGAAGAGCCAGCCGCGATGATGCTCAAAACCATCGGCCGGGAGCTTCATGTCGGCGACCTGCTCGACGAAGAGACACTCGCCAAGCTCTGCGCGTACATGGCCAACGAGGTGCTCACCCACGCCGGAGTGCTCCCGGGCGCGCCCGATGAGCCTCGGCTGTTGCGCACGCCACCGCTGTTTGGAACCGATGAGAGGCCCCAGATCGATGCGGTCACCTTCTCGGGTGGGATCAGCGAGTACATCTACGACCGCGAAGAGCGCACCTTCGGTGATCTTGGCCGACCGCTCGCCGACGCGGTGATGAGCGCGGTGCATGCGAATCGGCTCAACCGGCTCGAACCTCCAAAGGGAATCCGTGCGACCGTGCTCGGTGCCTCGCAGTACAGCCTGCAGCTCTCTGGCAATACGGTGTACGCCTCGCATGAGAGCCTCTTGCCGCTGCGCAACATTCCAGTCGTCAAGCCCGAGATCGATCTTCGCGCCGACGATCTCGATTTCGAGGTGATCGTCGCCTCGATCCGCAGGACTCTCGCGCTGCGCGAACGGGCGATCGATACCGATGCCGTTGCGATCGCCATGCAGTGGGGCGGATCGGCGACCTATGCCCGCCTTGACGTCCTCGCCCGAGCATTTCTCGAGAGCGCAGAGAAAGAGGTCATCGACTCCAAGGAGGTACCGCTCATCATCGTCTGTGACATGGACGTCGCCGGTCTGCTCGGACGACACATCCAGGACCTCACCCACCAGGGAGTGAAGCTGGTGACGGTCGATGGGATTGAGGTCTCCGAGTTCGATTTCCTCGATATCGGAGCCTTTGTTCCCGGTACCGGCGCGATGCCGATCGTCGTGAAATCGCTGCTCTTTCCGCCCCAGGAGGACGGGGGTGCATGAGTTAGAGTGCTGAACTAAGTTTGTGGAACGCCATCCCGGGTCATTTCGGATGCGCCGCCCAACGATCGATCGCGAGTGTTGCGCCAAATAGAGGAGAGACGATGTCGGAACTCGAAAAGGAGCTCTTTGTCGAGCCCACCGGAGAGAAGTCCCGCGCAGGAATCAACAGCTGGGAGGCTCCGAAGACCGGCTATGAGCGATTCATGCAAGAGGAGAACATCCCGATCGTCTCCGGGGTCATCGGTGTCGAGAATGTCCGCAACGTGGAACTTGGTCCATGGGACCGCCTCGGCGGCAACGGAGCATTCCTCTACCTCGACAGCCTCGAGGGGATCAAGGGGATGTACGTCCTCGAGATCCCGGGCGGCTCGCAGCTGAACGCCGAGCGCCACCTCTATCACGAGTTCTACCTCGTCCTCGAAGGTCGCGGTACGACCGAGACGTGGGTCGAGGGTTCGGACAAGCGGCGGATCACCGAATGGGGTCCAGGCTCATTGATGTACTTCCCGCCAAACGTCATGCACCGGCTCATCAACGCCACGAAAGAGCGTGTCCTCATCATCGCGACGACGAACGCCCCGCCGCTTTACAACATGATCCGCGACAGAGAGTTCATATTCGACAACGACTACATCTTCAAGGCGCACTACAGCGACGACGATGACTTCTACAAGTACGACGAGAAGCTCTATGCCGTACCGAACAACAAGCGCGCGCAGGCAAGGACGAACTTCTATCCTGACGTGATCGACGCCGAGCTCCCGCTCGACAACCAGCGCATGCCGGGATACCGCCGCATCCAGCCCGCCTTCCGCGGCTTCGAGCACGACCACAACGGTTTCGTCAGCCAGTACCCGGTTGGCCGTTATTCGCGTGGACATCACCACGCCGCAGGAGCGGTGCTCGTCTGTCTCAAGGGAGCGGGCTACACCTTCAACTGGCCGCGCCAGTATGGCACGACACCGTGGAAAGACGGCAACGGCGACAAGGTGCGGACCCTGCACTACGTCCAGGGCGGACTCGTCGCCGCAGCTCCGGGCGGAGGCACCTGGTTCCACCAGCACTTCCCTGTCTCGGAGGGGCCATTCCGCGTGATCAACTACTGGGGCGGGCCGACCCCGACGCCGCTTGACAGCCTGAACCGCGAGACCGGTATGAGCAACAACTTGAACATCGAAGATGGCGGCGGCTCGATCGGATTCTCGAAAGAAGATCCGTACATCCGCACCAAGTTCGAAGAGGAGCTCGCAAAGGTCGGCCAGAAGTCGACCATGCCAGACGACCTCTACTTCAACGACTGAGTCGCCCGTCGATGCCCTTTGACAACGGCGTGACCCGCGGGCTGGGCCGTTGTTGTACTTCGAGGCTGGCACTGGCGATCATCGGTCGGGCGATAATGTCATGAATTGGTACCATTAGGTCGTCGCACAAGAGACCCGATCCCAGCGGTCGGGTCGGGACAGGGACACACCATGACACCAGGAGCGAACGAGATCTCCCCTACTGCGTGGGTGCGCGTCACGCTTCGTCAACGCAAGGTCGTCGATGTCGATGGTGACGTTGTGAGCCTTGAATTTACGCTGGATCTCCCCGACGACAAAGCCTGGTATCAGTGCTTTGCCCAGACCAGCGGTCCAGAACGCAACGGGAGTGCGTTGTTTGTCGACACCAACCCGCACTTTCTGAGCGCCGAGGTGCTCGCGTGGAAGATCGAACTCGAAGACATTCCAAAAGCTGCGCTCTATCTCGCCGATCGTATCGATCGGTCGAACGCGCTGTTCGTCGAGCTGCTCGAACGCAAGGAACAGATCCGCCGACAGCTCGAGGAGGCGGCGCGAAGAAGGACCGATGCGATCGAACACGCACAGCGACTTCTCGATGCGAGCTGGCCCGTAGTGGAGGCGCCAGCGCCAACCGAACCCGAGACAGCTGAACCAGAATCAACCGCACTAGCACCCGGTGCGTCGCGAGGGGTCACCAAGACCGAACCGGCTTGGGTTGTCGCCCAGGCTCGCGGATCGCATTAGGGAGAGCTTGCGAGGAGTAACGCGCTGGGCGATTTGATCACGACGGTCATCCGTCGCCCACCCGTTGGGCGTTTCACACGCTTTTGGTCATCGGACTGACTCGAGAGATGGTGGCCTCGAAAGACGAGAAGATGTCCCCGGAAATTCCCGCGATCGTCCCGAGCAGATCCCGGTCTGGGGAAAGATCCGCGTCCCGGTATAGATGCGCGTCCGGCGGATCGATGACCCGATCGGATTCAGACCGAGACGGCCGCTCCGCGCTCCGCCTTCACGCCGTCGTACTCCGGGGCGTTCTCGAGATAGGCCACCTTGTCGTATCCAAGGTGCTTGAAGACCCGGTTCTGACCCGAGAACATCAGAAGCTGCTGACCGTCTGAGGCAAAGTGCTGGGTGATGGTGTTCTGGGGAACGTAGAGCGTGTCACCCTGTTTGAACTCATAGCGGGTCGGCTCCTTGGCGATCCTCGCGTAGTAGCGGTCATCGATCTCCGCCTCGACCTGCCAGTGCAGGCTGTACCCGGATCCGCTCACGATGTGCAAGATCTCATCAGCCATCTTCCAACTCTTGCCAGAATGGCTCCCGGCGGGAATCTCGAGTTCGAAGGCGTCAACCGAGAACATCCGGACGTCGGTGCGCTCTGGCGAGGAGAAGACGCGGATCTTGCCAAGCGGAGTCATCTCCCACGGGGCATCGTCCCTCCCGACGACCTTCTTGCGCTCGATCACCCCGTCGGTCCAGATCTGTCCCCACTCGACGCGCTCCGAGAAGTTCGGGAGCTCGCCCTCTTTCACCGGGTTGTAGCTCTTGCCCTGCTGAACGAGACCGAGAAACATCCACATCGGTTTCGCCTTGACGATCATCACCGTGGCGGGCTCGTCGTAGGGGTTGAAGTGACGGTGGACGGAGTCGGTGTGGACGACGTAGAAATCGCCCTTTTCCCAGTCGTAACGCTGTCCGTCGTGGATCTCGTAGCCCTTGCCGTCAAGGACGTAGAAGGCTGCCTCGTTCTGGTGGCCATGGCCGCGGTTCGAGGAGTTCGGCGGGAAGTCGTGAAAATAGACCTGGAGGCTCTGGGTAAGGAACGGATCATCGCCTGGCTCAATGTGATCCCACGAGGTGATCCCTCGTGCCTCATTGCTGGTGTTCGCGTCTCCGCCATAACTTGATCCGGCGTACTCCGAGATCGAGTCGTGATCATCACCCGAGGCCTCGCGCACCCTCGGAGCAGCAAGCTGACGGCGGCGGAACTCTTTCAGCCCATAGTCCTCTGAGGTCAGTGCCCTCACAAAGATCCGGTCGTTGTCTCCCATGGTCCTCTTCCTCTCCGTGCCTCAGTACGAGAAATATCCCGAGATTGCTGGCATTGCGCGCGCCGCGATCCGCCCTCTCACGCAATCCTAGCCGATTGCTGCCAACTTTGTTAGACACCTTAACTATTTTTCCTGTCCCTGGCGACGACCCCCTGGGAAAGAGATCGCCACCGCCAAAACAGTATTTTCGCAGCGAATTGGCGAAACCGCCCGCTCAGCTGCGATAGGTCGGCCGCGCCATCGTCGGTGTGTAGCCGCGATCGACGAGCTCTTTTTCAAAGATCGTGTAGATCTCGGGCAACTCGTCCGCGGGCTCGACCTGACCACCGCCGCGACGCAGGTCATCACGGTGTTCATAGGTTGCCCTCCGCTCGAGCGTCAACGGATAGCGGTTCGATCCAAGGAAGGTGGCGAGATAGCGCGAGGGCTCCATGCTGACGTTGAAGTGCTGGTGCCACCACTGCTCCGGCGGGGAGTAGACGTGCCCGTGCTCCCAGTCGACGCGATGACGCTCTGTCGGGTCATCGGTCCACAACAGCGAGTACCCCTGTCCCGTGACCGGAAAGATGTGGAATCCCGCCTCGTGACGGTGAGCCTTCTTGTACCCTCCGACTGGTATCTCCGACATGTGCGCGTGCATCGTGTTGTCACCGGTGATGAACTCGACGGTGCGCGACCCCTTGCCGCGCTCGTCGTTCTCGGGAACCTGGTCGAAGCTACCAAGGTCGGGAACGAAGTTCGTCTCCCAGATGTTGCGTCGGTCCTTCGCGAGGTCTTTTGGAATCAACTCTCCGATACCTGAGTAAAAGTCATCGCGACCGTACCGATCGGTAAAGACCCAATCGTCTTGGAAGATGAAATCCTCATCGTGCAAGAGATTGATCATGATCGGAAAGGTGGTCGTCGAGGCGAGCACTGCGCGCTCGGTACCACTGGTATTGAAATGACGATAACGGGCGTTGAGCGGGATGACGAAGAAACTTTTCGGACCCCATTCAAACGAGTGGGTCTTTTCGCCAGGCGCCTCTATCGATGTCGTGCCATGTCCGCTGATGACGTAGATCACCTCTTCAAACACGTGGTGTTGCGGCGAGGTGGCGCCGCGAGCAGGAATGTCAAGCAGCCAGAGGTCGAGAAAGTCCCCAGATCCATCGACCTTGAGGATCGCGCCGCGGGCGTCATAGCGCGGCCACGACGTTGTCTCGACCCCCATCAAGTTGACCGCAAAGCCGCGTACCAGTGGCAGGCCCTCTTTGGTCACCCATTCCAGATGGGGATCCCTGACGTAACTCCCTGATGATGCATCACCGATGTCCATATTGATCTCCCCTGTCATTTCACTCCAGGTATCAGAACGAACCGCCAAATTCGTCGCACGGGTTCGTCCGAATGTCTTCAGATCAACCTAGCGAAGCACACCCTTTGGCGTCGAACCTGAGCAGCTCGGCGACGCTACGCCTACGTTCCGGCCTCGTTCTTGTCGATAGTTTCCCATTCCCACTCATCCGCGTGTCCATGACCATCACCGTGCTCATGATCATGCTCCCAGGGGTGCTCTCCAATAATCGCCCGGCCACTTTTGTGAGCAGCCCGAGCGGACGCGGGATCGGCGACATGGTGTTGATGCGTGCCATCGTTGTGTTCATGCCCGTCGTGGTGCTCATGTTCAACGTCACGGCCTGTCGATGGTGACGCGTGACCGATCAGGCGGAAGCGACCGGGATAGGCACGGGCGGCGGCCTGGGCAAGGATGTATCTCGAAATGATCTGCGCGTGTTCGAGCAGAAGCCTCTGGTCGAACTCTGCAAGCGGAAGCGTTTCGTCACCGCCGGGCGCTAACTCGGCGATCGCCCCGCTCAACTCTGCGACGATCTCGACGATGTGCTGTTCAAGCGGCGTCAGGAGTAGATCGAGATGTTCCGGTTCCGTCCCCATCACCTGAGACTATGTCCAAATGTCGGTTCTTTCCATCAGGCACCGAAAACCGGCACGAAGCATCCGGATTAACCGCCAGGTTCATGGCTCACAATCTCGTTCAGACATTGAAACGGAACTCAACCACATCACCGTCTCGCATGACATAGTCCTTACCCTCGATTCGTGCCTTGCCGACCCCTCTTGCCGCTTGAACAGAACCGAGCGCAATCAGATCATCAAAACTCACGATCTCTGCCTTGATAAATCCTCGCTGAAAATCGGTGTGGATGACGCCTGCCGCCTCAGGCGCGGTATCGCCCTGGTGAATTGTCCACGCGCGCGTCTCCTTCTCCCCAGC
>DATKRV010000075.1:0-6072 GCA_035532075.1 Acidimicrobiales bacterium
TGTTCACCGATTGTGCCCCTGCCCGCTCGAGGGCCTGTTGGAGAGTGTCGGTGGTCAAGACGCCAAAGGCAATCGGGATTCCGGAGTCGAGCTGAATCTTCTGTACACCCGAGGCACACCCGTTCACGACGACGTCGTAATGCCCTGTCTCTCCCCGGATCACCGCACCGAGCGTGACGATCGCATGGTGTGAGCCGGCATCTGCAAACGCCTTCGCGACAAGAGGAATCTCAAGCGCACCAGGAACCCAGGCCACATCAATATCGTCGTCATCGACACCGTGGCGCCGCAATGCGCCGAGGGCGCCATCGAGCAGCGACTGGGTGACGATGCGATTGAACCGGCTGCAGACGATCGCGATCTTCAGACCGGTTCCGTCAGGTACGCCCTCAAGATGTCTCATCATCCTCCTTGAACTCACCGAGAAGGTGTCCCATGCGTTCAGCCTTGGTCCGCAGATAACGGATGTTCTCCTTGTTGACAACCGATTCAATCGGCACCCGTTCGACGATTTCGAGTCCAAATCCCTCAAGTCCTGCGCGCTTGACCGGATTGTTGGTCATCAGGCGCATTGTCGTCACGCCAAGATCGACAAGAATCTGGGCACCGATTCCATAGTCGCGGCTGTCGATTGGCAACCCCAGTTCAAGGTTGGCATCGACGGTGTCAAAGCCCCTGTCTTGCACCTGGTAGGCGTTGAGCTTGTGCGTGATACCGATGCCTCGACCCTCATGACCTCGCAGATAGACGACGACTCCGCGCCCCGCCTCGCCGATCTTGGCCATCGCGGCATGCAGCTGGCTTCCACAGTCACAGCGCATCGAACCAAAAACATCGCCGGTGAGACACTCGCTGTGCACGCGGACGAGGACATCCTCCTGGCCGGCGAGATCACCCATCACAAACGCCAGATGTGTCTCGTGATCAAGTTTCGACTCGTAGGCAAAACAGGTGAACTCCCCCCACCTGGTTGGAACCCGCGCCTCGGCGGTCATCTCGACAAGCTGCTCATTGCGCCGGCGATAATTGATGAGATCGGCGATGGTAATGAGCAACAGACCGTGCTGGTTCGCAAACCGTTCAAGCTCATCGCGCCGCGCCATATTCAAGCCATCTTCGGTGACAATTTCGCAGAGCACGCCGGCCGGCGAAAGCCCGGCCAAGCGGGCAAGATCCACCGACGCCTCCGTGTGACCGGCGCGCTTGAGAACACCACCTTCTCGCGCGCGCAGCACATGAAGATGGCCAGGACGCAACAGGTCCTCGGGTCGAGATGAAGGGTCAACGAGCGTCTGGATAGTCGCGCTTCGGTCTCCCGCGGAGATGCCGGTGGTCGTTCCCGATCTCGCGTCGACGGTGATCGTGAACGCCGTGCCGTGCATCTCGGTGCTGTGCTTGACCATCAGCGGTAGTTCAAGTTCGTCGGCACGCGCTTCGCTGATGGCTGCGCAGATGAGGCCGGAGGTATACCGGACAAAAAAGGCAAGCTTCTCTGGAGTCACCCTCTCCGCTGCGAGAATGAGGTCTCCCTCGTTCTCCCTGTCGTCATCATCCAAGACGACCACTATCTCTCCACGGGCGATTGCTGCCACTGCCTCGTCGATCGTTGCTCGCGTCACTGGCCTATTCAACCTCTCCCGCAGATTCGCTCCGATACGGAGACGGCGTATCACCGCGTACGAGTCGGTCAACATATTTTGCGATCACATCGACCTCGAGGTTCACGGAGTCGCCGGGTCGCAATCTGCCGAGCGTAGTCACCTCGCTGGTGTGCGGAATGATCGCAACGCTGAATCCCCCGTCGAACACCTCGACGATGGTGAGGCTGACGCCATCGACCGTGACGGAGCCCTTTGGCACAAAGAACCTCAACAGCGATCTCGGTGCATGCACGCGGAGCTCCGGTGCGCTCTGCAACACGGTGCCAATGCCGTCGACGTGGCCCTGGACGAGATGCCCACCGAGCCGGGTGGCAAGCGTCACCGGGCGCTCGAAGTTCACCGGATCACCGGGCGAGAGGTAGCCGAGATTCGTCCGGGCGATGGTCTCGGGCACCGCGTCAGCGCTCCATGAGCCAGTACCCAGCTCGACGACCGTGAGGCAACATCCGTTGACGGCGATTGAGTCACCGATCCTGCAGTCTTTGATGACAAGTTCAGCGCCAAAGACCAGACGCGTCGACGCCTCACGCTGTTCGGCCTGAATCAGTCGACCGAGCTCTTCCACGATTCCGGTAAACATCAGCGCGTGCCAGCCCCTTCCACAGATTCGAGGTCTACGCGAAGATCAGCTCCGAGTCGGGTCACCCCGACGATCTTCCCGCGCCAGAGAGCATCCATGTCTCGCGCACCCTCTCCGGAAAACATCGGAACCGAATCGTCGCCTCCGAAGATTGCGGGAGCGAGGTACAGCACGTACCGGTCAACAAGTCGCTGGTGGTGAAACGCATGCGCGACATGCGAGCCCCCTTCGACGAGAAGCTGCAAGACATCCATCTCCCCGAGTGTGTCAAGCACCTCTTCTATATCGCCGCTCATCTCCATCGCCGGCTGCACCCGTGCATCCGGGGTGACAGACCCAAGTACCACGCGAAGCGGATCACGTCCCTTGACGAATCGGACGGTCAGCTCCGGATCGTCCGACCGGACCGTGCCGGCGCCAACCAATACCGCATCACTCTCGGCCCGGAGCCGGTGCGCATCGACCCGTGCTTCGGTACCGGTGATCCAGCGGCTCGTACCATCGGGCGCGCCAATGCGTCCGTCAAGCGTCGCCGCGAGCTTGAGGACAACCCACGGTCGACCCGTCAGACGGTGCTTGAGGTATGGCGCAAGCACATCGGCGATTTCATTCGCGTTGACACCAACATCGACAACAATTCCGGCCGCGCGCAGTCGGTTGATGCCGTTTCCACGGACGCGCGCATCGGGATCGACAGCGCCGATGACGACGCGATGAACTCCGGCTTCGATCAGTGCATCTGCGCACGCGGGCGTTTTACCGACGTGTGAACACGGTTCAAGGGTCACGTAGACGGTTGAGCCGCGCGCGTGCTCTCGGGCCACGCGAAGTGCGACTGCCTCCGCGTGATCTCCTCCGATGGGTTCGGTCGCGCCCTCGAATGTGAGTGCTCCCCCCTCGGGCACCAGAACGCATCCAACCCACGGATTTGGCGATGTCGAGGTCCGCACCGACAGACCAAGTTCGATCGCGCGCGCCATGTGCAGATAATCTATGTCTTCGCCGACGTTATGCACGGGTGTCGCCTCGAGGCTCGACCACATGCATCACGTGAAAACGACGGGCACAAACATCCATGCGACGACATCTCGCGCCCGCTAATCCGCGCACGCCCAACGCAGCGATGTGCGCACGAACGCACTCTGGTCGCGTACTCACACGACCGCCGTCATGTCGACGGTTCGAAGATGCCCATAGAGCGTATCTCTCTGAACAAGGCGACGACCGAGAGGCTCAACGATTCGATGGAAATCCTCGGGCTCCATGAGTTGGCCGTGACCTGCCCCTGCGGCGCGGGAGATGTTTTCATCCATCAAGGTTCCACCGAGATCATTGCAACCCGACTCAAGAAGCTGTCGAATACCCTCGCGTCCAATTTTCACCCAGGAGGCCTGAATGTTGTCGATCACACCGTGATAGGCAATGCGCCCGACCGCGTGCATGAGTATCACCTCGCGAAATGTCGGCCCCCGGCGACTCTTCTTCTGGAGGTACACCGGCGTCGCCATGTGCACGAACGGAAGTGGGACGAATTCTGTGAACCCGCCTGTCTCTTTTTGCAGTTCGCGCGTCCGAAGGAGATGCCGGGCCCAATGAACAGGCCGTTCAATGGAGCCGAACATGATCGTCACATTCGACCGCAGCCCCACGGAGTGGGCGGTTCTGTGCGCATCGAGCCACTGCTCGGTGTTGATCTTGTCCGGGCAGAGCTCTGCCCGGATCTCGTCATCGAGGATCTCCGCTGCCGTTCCGGGCAGCGTCTTCAGGCCGGCGTCCATGAGCCGACGGAGATACGCGTCAAGGGGTTCGCCGAGTCGCTTTGCCCCCTCGGTCACCTCGAGAGCGGTAAAACCATGGATGTGGATCGTGGGAGAGGCCGCGCGCACGGCACGGATCACCTCGAGGTAGTAGTCCCCGTCAAAATCTGGATGTATCCCACCCTGGAGACAGACCTCGGTCGCCCCGCGTTGCTCCGCCTCGGCGACACGCGAACTGATCTCATCGACGCCGAGAAGATAAGGGGCTCCCCGCAGGTTCAGAGAGAGTGGTCCTTTGCTGAACGCGCAGAAGCGGCACTTGAATGTGCAGATGTTCGTATAATTGATGTTGCGGTTCACCACGAACGTGACCGTGTCACCATTCACCCGCTGGCGTAGCTCGTCGGCGACCTCGGCGACCGCTCGGACCTCGGGTCCTCTCGCGCCGAACAGGGCGACGAGTTCATCTAGTCCAGGTTCCTGGTCGTCGAGCACTCCATCGAGCACCTCGCGCACCCGGCCACGCGAGCTCTCGCGGGCACTCATCTTTGCGGTGCGCTCAAAAATCAAGACCGGCGGCGCGTTCGCTCCTCCCGGATGCCAACGTTCGATGTCACGACCGAGCGACTCCGCGTCCGAATGATCAAGGACGGCGGCGCGCATCTCCTCGGCCAGCCACTGCTTTGGCGCGCTGGCAAACCCCGGATAGATCGTAAGTCTCGGGGCCAGAGTGAATCCCTGCCCTTCGGTTGCCTCACGAATTTCGTCGAGCGTTGGCCATTGACGTTCGGGATTGACGTGATCGGAAGTCACCGGCGAGACGCCTCCCCAGTCATCGATTCCGGCCGAGAGAAGCTGAGCATAATCATCACTCAGATTCGGGGGAGCCTGGAGATGGATATCGATGGGAAGGATCAGTCGCGCGGTCGCAATGCTCCAGAGGTATTCCTCATTCGAACACGGAGACGTCGAATGCATTGCGGTTCCGGCCTTGGGAAGAAAGTTCTGGACAATGACCTCCTGGACATGTCCATATCGGAGGTGTGAGGCGGCAATTGCCTCAAGCGCGGCGATGCGGTCCCCGCGTGACTCGCCAATGCCGACAAGGATCCCTGTCGTAAATGGAATGCCGAGACGTCCCGCCGCGTCGAGCGTCGCAAGCCGCCGCTCTGGTGTCTTGTCCGGAGAACCCCGGTGACAGTCAAGGCCCGCGTTCAACGTCTCGATCATCATGCCCTGGGAGGCGCAGACACTCCGCAGCTTGGCAAGCTCGTGCTCATCGAGCGCGCCGGCATTGGCGTGTCCCAAAAGACCTGCCTCATCGCGCACAGCCCGGCACGCCGCGACGAGATAGTCAACGGTATTGTCATAACCGTGCTCGGACAGCCATGTAGCCGCAGTGGAATAGCGCAGTTCAGGACGTTCCCCGAGCGTAAAGAGCGCCTCATGACAACCCGCGGCCACGCCCTCGCGTGCAATTTCAAGCACCTCTTCGATTGTCATGTAGGGAGCGGTCAGCCGCGCAGGAGGCTTTGAGAACGTGCAGTAACCGCAGCGATCCTGGCAGAGCTGCGTCAGCGGGATGAACACCTTGGGAGAAAATGTCGTCCGTGTGCCGTAGTGTTCGAGCCGCTCGTCACGTGCGGACCTGAGAAGCGCGCGAAGTGAGGGGTCATCGAAACTCATCGCCTGATAGAACACAATGTTTATCCTCGCTTGTCGTTCCGCTCGACGATGGGCTCAGTGTATCCGGGCTCAATCAGAGCCAGCTCGGGCCAGAGTCCAGCCCGGGGTCAACGCCGTGAGGTCATCCCGCGCGCAGGGACCGGTCTGTGCGGTCCTAGCGGTAGATCTCCGAGCCACCTGCAACAAACTCGGTGGCCTTGTCTTTCAGCCCAATTTCGACGCCGACAATATCGTCAGTCTCGACCAGAGCTCCGCGTCGTAGATCGTGGCTGATGCGCATGGAACAGAATTTCGGGCCACACATCGAACAGAAGTGAGCCGTCTTTGCTGGCTCTGCGGGCAACGTCTCGTCGTGATAGGAGCGCGCCGTCTCCGGGTCAAGGGCAAG
>DATKRV010000076.1:0-2680 GCA_035532075.1 Acidimicrobiales bacterium
GTGCCAGATCAAGATTGGGCAAGTGGCTGGCAGTGAGTCGATTCCTTTTGAACTTCGACCCACGTGGTCGAAGTCGTGGCACCGCGTCCAAAACGGAACAGCCGGCAACGCCACTCCGCCTTTCTCTCCCAAAGAACGTCACAGCCCGCGTCTTCGACTGGTTGCGGGGCTCGAATCCGGCGCTAATCCCACTCGCGCTCATTGTCGGTGCTGGGGCGGGCGCCGGGGCGGTGCTCTTTCGCTATCTCATCTTGTGGGTGACCGAACTCGCGACCGGTCACGCGGATTACAGCAACGCCGGGCGGGTCGGTAGCCCGCATTTCCCGCATCTCGGTGTGTACTTCCTGTTGCTTGTTCCCGCAATCGGTGGGCTCCTCTACGGACCGCTGATTGATCGTTTCGCGAAAGAGGCGCGCGGACACGGCGTACCGGAGGTGATGTATGCCGTGAGCGCGCGCGGCGGCCGCATCTCACCCAAGGTCGCGGTGGTGAAGTCGATTGCCTCGGCGATCTGCATCGGCACGGGTGGATCGGTGGGCCGCGAGGGGCCGATCGTCCAGATCGGCTCGGCGCTCGGATCGACGCTCGGTCAACGGTTGCGGGTCCCGCCTGCACGAATGCGACTGCTCGTCGCGTGTGGTGCGGCGGGGGGAATCTCCGCGACGTTCAACGCGCCGATCGCAGCAGTGTTTTTCGCGCTCGAGCTCATTCTCGGAGACTTTGCCTCCGAATCGTTCGGAATGGTGGTGCTCGCTTCGGTGACCGCTGACGTCATTGGGCGAGCCGCCTTTGGCACCCATCCGTTCCTCACGCTTCCGCAGTTCCATCAGGTCGCGGGCATCGAGTATCTCTTCTATGCCGTCCTTGGCCTACTCGCAGCTGCTGTCGGAGTCTTTTTCATTCGCGTGCTCTATGGCTTCGAGGATATCTTCGACAGGTACTGGCCCGGACCGATGTGGCTGCGACCGGCGACAGGCGGCGTGCTACTCGGTGGACTTCTGATTGCATTGCCCGAGATGTACGGGGTCGGCTATCCAATCCTCGAGAAGAGCATCGGGGGTGGGTACTCTGGCGGCTTCCTGCTCCTGCTGCTTGTCGGCAAGCTCGTCGCCGTCAGTCTCACGATCGCAATCGGTGGCTCAGGAGGGGTCTTCGCGCCATCGCTCTTCATCGGGGCGATGCTCGGAAGTTCCTACGGCGCCGGATTGCACGTCATCTTCCCGAATGTCTCGGGCCCAGCCGGTGCATATGGCCTGATCGGCATGGGAGCTGTGTTCGCCGCGGCCTCTCGGGCACCGATCACCGCGGTACTCATCATCTTCGAACTCACCGGGGACTACACGATCGTACTTCCGTTGATGGTCGCGATCGTCCTGTCGACGATCGTCAGCCGCGCGCTCTCGAAGGACTCGATCTACACCCTGAAACTCTCCCGACGAGGAGTCGATCTCACGCACCGTCCTCCTGGAGCGCTCGAGGGCATTACCGTCGGTGACGCGATGAAACCGGTGCCCGAGCCGGTTCAGGAGGACGCGGCGTTGTCGGACCTTATCGACCGTTTCGCGCGCGACGCGCTCGAAACACTTCCAGTCGTCGATAGTGCTGGCACCTACCGGGGCATCGTCACGGCGTTCGAAACCGAGCAGGCAGCGGACGACGAACTACACGACCTCACCGCAGGACAACTGGCGCGCTCGATCCCGACGTTGCGAACCGATCAGAGCTTGCAAGACGCACTCTCTGTGTTGCTCTCTGGTGAGCAACATGGTGTTCCGGTGGTGGCACACCCGGAGGGACGGATCGTCGGGTGGCTCACCCATCGCGACGTACTGAAAGCGTATAGCGAGGTCAGGCACTAAGCAGCTCGAGCCGTGGAGGCTCTCGACGGTAACAACGGAGGTTTCTCTCCTCCTCGGCACTCACTGCAGTACCGATAAAGCCCCCGCGTTATTCGGCCGATGGATCTTGGCGAGATCGAGAACGACCTGCCCGGCGGCGGCGCGCCACAATACGTCCTCGAAGACGTGGATGGGGATGACCTCCATCGGACATCGACTCGGCATTCGGTGCCCCCTGTCGGCACAAACACTTGCATCAGAAACCGCGATCACAAAACATGAGCCTGACGGTTCATCGACCCAAGCTTCTCCCAACGATCTATGCCGCGGTGATGCAGCGGCACACCATGATCCGGAACGAATGTCAGTGAACCCCTGCGCATTCCCACCAGGTATTTCTGATCTTCAGCGGACAGTCTTGAACGCAAATTGACGCCTGCAAAGTCCTCCACCCCAGTTCGACTCTGGGCGCCGCCTCAAGAAACAAGTTCCTGGTCGTGGCCAATTTGTTGGGCCACGACCAGGACCGTCAGCATGGCAAAATACCGCGACGATGCCTCGAACCGTTGAACGAGTGAAAAGGGTTTTAAGAGCCCTTACTCATATTGTTGCGGTCGAACGGGTGGAGCGCCTTCAACGCAGACATCCGATGCACGCCGTCAAGCACAGCTTCTACTCTCGACCCATCGTTCGGTGCTCGCCGCGTATTAAAGCAAAACGATTTTCGGCACTCTCATTATGTATTCATTATCGAGGTCGAACGTCGCTATCGCTCAACTGATTCCGAGGCCTTTGCTGGCCGCTCGATCATCGATGACAAGTCGACTGACACATGATCACCG
>DATKRV010000077.1:0-35670 GCA_035532075.1 Acidimicrobiales bacterium
CTCCTCTCTGGGGCGCGCGCAGCTGAGGTGAGCTCGTTGCTCGATGCCATTCCCGATGTCGAAGTCTTCTCCGACGCCGGGTCATCGCCCGCAAAAAAGACAGAGGTATCGGGGCACTTTCTGGTGCGCGCGAGGACGACCGAAGAGCTGTGTCGCGCGCTCGAACAGGCTCGGGCGAGGGGCCACGAGGTGCGCATCGAGGTCGATCCGTCGTCCATTTAAGAGTTTTGCGCCAAGCAGGAGTAGCCGATGTCTTGGAGAAGGATCAGGGCTGCTACGCTTTTTACGTCGGCCTTTGCCGTCCCGGTCGGAGCAGCCGCTCAGCCGGTACTCGACTTCTAGCTCTCCGGGCATTCGGTCTGCGGGGCTAGCGCTTGCTACCAATGAAGGTTTGCGCAACGTATGCCAGATAAAACGGCGACCATCGCCCAGTACCGCCTGCATGAGACGGATACCGGTTCATCCGAAGTCCAGATCGCGATCCTGACAGAGCGGATCAATCACCTTACCGAGCACCTTCGGCTTCACAAGGGTGATCATCACACCCGTCGGGGACTCATGAAGATGATCGGCCACCGCCGTCGTCTGCTTGATTACGTCCGTGCAAATGATGTTGAGCGGTACCGTGCGCTGATCGCGCGCCTCGGTATTCGCCGCTGAATCTCCTCTTCCCGGTGTCGCCGGGAAGAGAAACCGGACGCGATGTGTGTCCGGCGCACCGCGGCGCTGCGATACGCGCAAGGTGAAGGTCATCTTGTCTCCGTGTTCATCGCCTTCCACCAACCATCGACACGCGCAAGAGTCAGCTGCCAGTCGCCGAGTACTCGAATCTTCGGGTGCGCGACAACTGGGAACTGGCAGGGCGTGTGTCACAACCCCAAGGAGTGACATGGCGGATGCCATCACTGTCTCGGCCCCGATCAGCGGGACCGATCGTACAATTCAATTTGAAACAGGAAAGCTCGCCGGACTTGCCGACGGCGCAGTAGTTGTCCGGGTCGGCGACACCATGGTGCTCGTCACCGCGACGGCGGCACGCAAGGTACGCGAGGGTACTGACTTTTTCCCCCTCACGGTCGACATCGAGGAGCGGATGTATGCCGCGGGAAAGATTCCCGGCTCGTTCTTTCGACGCGAGGGAAGGGCGACCGACCAGGCGACGCTTACCGCTCGTCTGACGGACCGACCCCTGCGCCCCTCGTTCCCAGAGGGGTTCCGCAACGAGGTCCATGTCGTCGGGACCGTGATTGCAGCCGACCAGAAGAATCCGCACGATGTGCAGGTGATCAATGGCGCCTCTGCCGCATTGATGATCTCCGGAGTTCCCTTCGATGGACCGATCGGCGCCGTGCGGGTCGCGTTCTCGGTCGAGGGCATCTGGATTCCTCATCCCACCTACCAAGAGGGCGACGACTGCACCTTTGAGCTCGTGGTTGCGGGCCGCGCGCTCTCGGAAGAGAGCGATGCGGAGATTGCGATCATGATGGTCGAGGCCGGTGGCACCGAGCGCGCCTGGGAGTACTACGAAAAGGGCGCACCAAAGGTCACTGAAGAGGTTGTCGCCGAGGGGCTCGAGGCAGCGAAGACCTGGATCAGAGAGTCCATTGTCGCCCAGCGTGCACTTGTTGCCAAGGTCGGCAAGAAAGAGACGATTCCGTTCACGCTGTTTGTCGACTACGCGGATGATGTGTTCGATGCGGTCAAGCGTGTCGGAGAAGACAGGCTTGCCAAGGCGAACGCGATCACGACGAAACAGGAGCGGGCGAACGCACTTGACGATGCGGGTGACGCGATCGTTGCTGAACTGACCGGTGAATTCGGCGAACGCGAGCGAGAGGTGCGCGCCGCGATCCGTTCGCTCACCAAGAAGATGGTGCGTAGCCGTATCGTCAATGAGAATCTGCGCATCGATGGCCGGGCACCGACGGACATCAGGGCGCTCTCGGCCGAGGTTGGCCTGCTTCCAACTGCGCACGGATCGGGGCTGTTCCAGCGCGGACTCACCCAGGTGCTCAATGTCGCGACGCTTGGCATGCCGAGGATGAACCAGCTGATCGACACCATCGGCATCGACGACACCAAGCGCTACATCCATCACTACAACTTCCCGCCGTACTCCGTTGGAGAGCCGGGTCGGATGATGGGACCACGCCGACGTGACATTGGTCACGGAATGCTCGCAGAACGCGCCTTGCTACCGGTGATTCCCGCCGAGGAGGAGTTTCCCTACACCCTGCGTCTCGTCTCTGACGTGCTGAGTTCGGACGGCTCGACCTCGATGGGGTCGGTCTGCGGTTCGACCCTTTCGCTGATGGATGCCGGAGTTCCGATCAAGGCTCCGGTCGCGGGTATTGCGATGGGCGTCGTCTATGCAGAGGGTCGGTACACCACGTTGACCGATATCTCCGGCGCCGAGGATGCCTTCGGTGACATGGACTTCAAGGTTGCAGGTACCTCGGAATTCGTCACCGCATTGCAGCTCGATACGAAGATCGATGGACTTCCTGCCGATATTCTCGCTCAGGCGCTTCGCCAGGCGCGCGAGGCTCGACTCAAGATCCTTGATGTCATGCTCTCAGCTATCAAGGCACCAAACGCGGACGTGAAGCCCCACGCGCCGAAGATTGTCAGTATGGAGGTTCCGATCGACAAGATCGGCGAGATCATCGGTCCAAAGGGCAAGGTCATCAATGCAATTCAGCAGGAGACCGGTGCAGATGTTGCCGTCGATGACGACGGGATGGTCGGCCGGGTGACGATCGGGGCAACCGAATCGACCGCAGTCAACGAGGCGCGCCGTCGCATTGAACTCATTCTCGATCCGCCTACCGCAGAGGTTGGCAAGGTGTATGAGGGCAAGGTCGTCAACATCACGAAGTTCGGAGCTTTCATCAATATCCTTCCGGGTCGCGATGGCCTGTTGCACATCTCGCGACTTGGTCAGGGCAGGCGCGTCGAACGGGTTGAAGAGGTACTTGAGCTTGGCCAGAGCGTCGAGGTTGTCGTCGATGACATCGACCCCCAGGGCAAGATCTCCCTTTCGATCGCGGGACAGGCACCTGCCCCGAAGGTCGACACGCGCCCCTTCGTCGCCCCCGCGGAACCTTCCGCACAGGTGGCAAATGACGGAGTCAAGCGCGTCTCGTTCGAAGAGACATTCTCTGCTGAACTCGAAGGCGAGTTCGGCAATCTTGGACCTTCAGATCCGGCTCCGCGCGAGGAGCGCGGACCTCGGCGTCGAGGACCACGTCGCTGACCACGCGAAACATCTCCCAGAATGTCAGTAATCGATGATTGAATCGTCGGTGCTTCCCTCGGGCATGACCCTCATCACCGAAGTCATGCCCGAGGTACGTTCTGCAAGCATTGGCTTTTGGGTCGGTACTGGATCGCGTGACGAGAGTCCCACGGAGGCTGGGATCTCCCACTTTCTCGAACACCTTTTGTTCAAAGGGACGCCAACGCGCTCCGCGCGCTCGATCGCCGAAGACACCGACGCGGTCGGTGGCGACATGAATGCGTACACGACAAAGGAATACACCACCTTCTACATGCGTCTGCTTGGCGAGAATCTCGATCTCGGACTCGACATCTTGTCCGACATCATGTGGAACCCTGCACTTCGCCAGGAAGAGGTCGACGCCGAGCGACAGGTCATTCTCGAAGAGGTGTTGATGCATCTCGACGAGCCAGCAGACGTCGTCTACGAGCGCTTTTCGGAGGCCGTTTTTGCCGACCATCCGCTCGGTCGGGAGGTGCTCGGTCTTCCCGATGTGATCTCCTCGGTTTCGGTCGGAGACATCCGAAGATTCTGTGAGCACCACTACCGTCCAGGGAACATTGTCGTGGCGGCGGCAGGCGACGTCGATCACGAGTTGTTGGCAAAGGGGCTCGAAGATCGTTTCACCGGAAAGCCTGGAGGTTCGTCGCCTGGACGCGTGGCACCCGGCGAGACAGTCGGTCGGGTTGATGTCACTCGCCGCGAGACCGAACAGGCGCATGTGGTCTTTGGCATGCGCGCTCTGTCGCGTCTCGATCCTGCCCGGTACGCACTCGCGGTGCTCAATCACGCGCTCGGCGGCGGTCTGAGTTCCCGACTCTTCCAGAAGGTACGCGAGGAACGTGGTCTTTGCTATTCGATCGGCTCCGAACGGGTGGGCTATGCCGATGCAGGAATGCTCTCCGTGTCGGTTGGAACCTCTCCGGATCACGTCGAAGAGGTGTTGGCAATCGTCAAGGGCGAGTTTGCCGATCTCGCGACCAATGGCATCACTGATCGGGAACTTGAACTTGCAAAAGGTCACGTGAAGGCCGATACCCTGCTTTCACTCGAGGACTCGGGTGCGCGGATGTCGCGTCTCGGATCGGGCATGCTGCTCCAGGGCGAGGTCCAAACCCCGCAGGAGGCGATTCGCCGCGTGATCGAGGTAACCCTTGAGGATGTCGAGCATGTCTGTGCGGATGTGTTCGGTCGCCCCCGCGTCCTCAGTGTTGTCGGTCCCTTTGACCAGGATGACTTTTCGGGCTTTTTTGACTGAGGCCCCTTCGAGGTGGCTTTACGGTCATCTGCACGGCGCCTTGGTCCGTCGCGAAATTCAACATGACACGATCAAGGTTCACCCTTAGGATGCATGAGCAATGACTATTCGAGTTGCAGTCGTGGGAGCCGCCGGGCGCATGGGCGCGACCGTGTGTCGCGCGGTGCTCGATGCGAACGATCTCGAACTCGTTGCGGCGATCGATACCTCGGCAGACGGACAGCCTTTGTCCTTCGTCGGTGATTTTCCAGACGGCTCGCCGACGATATCGGGAGAGCTCGTCGCGGCGGTTCAAGCCCGTGCCGACGTCCTTGTGGATTTCACCGTCGCTGAGGCGGCGGCGAAGACGCTGCGTTTTGGAGCGGCAAACGGAATCCATGTGGTCTGTGGAACGACCGGAATCGAGACATCGGGTTTCGTTGCAGAGTTCGCGCCGCCAGATCGCCCGAATGCCATAATCTGTCCGAATTTTGCGATTTCGGCCGTGTTGATGGCACGCCTCGCGGAGATCGCTGCACCATATTTTGACAACGCGGAGATCGTTGAGCTTCACCATGACCAAAAGCGCGACGCTCCTTCGGGTACTGCGCTCGAGAGTGCCCGGCGTATCGCGCAAGCGAGGCAGCTGAGCGGAGCGGGCGATTTCGGGAAAGACCCGACAGACCGAGAGGTTCTTCCCGGGGCACGTGGAGCCCGGGCCGAGGCAAATGTCTTCGTGCACTCGATCCGCCTGAAAGGACTCGTCGCTCATCAGGAGGTCATCTTCGGCACGCTGGGACAGAGCTTGACCATCCGCCAGGACTCGTATGACCGCACATCGTTCATGCCGGGAGTCCTGCTTGCGATACGCAAAATCGCGCTGACTCCCGGTCTGACCATTGGGCTCGATCGACTCCTCGAAGCGTGAGCGATGATGACTGCTAGCGTTTTCCCGTGACCCCATCTCCCCGATCGGCCCATTTCGGTCGCGTGCTGACGGCGATGGCGACCCCTTTCACCGCTGAGGGAATGCTGGATCTGTCCGGCGCTGCGGAGCTCGCCCGGTATCTCGTCGACCATGGCAACGACGGCCTCGTCGTCTGTGGATCAACTGGAGAGAATTCGGTGCTGACCGATGACGAGCGCGTCGAGCTCTGGGAGACGGTGGTCTCGACGGTCTCGGTACCGGTCGTCGCAGGTTCTACCTCGAATGACACGATCCACTCGGTCGAACTCACTAAGCGAGCCGAATCAGCTGGAGTCGCCGGGATCCTCGCGGTGACACCGTATTACAACCGTCCTGCGCAGTCGGGGATCGAAGCTCACTTTCGTGAGATCGCGAGGTCAACCTCGCTCCCCGTGATCCTCTATGACATTCCGATCCGGTCGGGGCGCAAGATCGCCGCCAATACCGTGCTCCGTCTGGTTGAAAGCGAGCCAAATATCCTCGGCCTCAAGGACGCGTCGGGCGATCCTGCGAGCACCGCGCGTCTTTTGTCGCATGTCCCCTCGTACTTCGAGTGTTACTGCGGTGACGATGGACTGACGCTTCCACTGCTCTCGGTTGGTGCGGTGGGCCTGATTGGAGTCGCAAGTCACTGGTGCGGCCCGGAGTTGAAGGCGATGATCGATCTTTTCCTCGATGGCCACATCGACGAGGCGCTCGAGATCAACAGGGCGCTTGTTGAATCATTCGCCTTTGAGTCAGGAGATGATGGTCCCAACCCGATTCCGACGAAAGAGATGTTGAAAGTCCTCGGTCTGCCGGGTGGGCCGTGTCGTCTTCCGCTCGGAGATCCTCCTGAGGGCCTCATTGAACGCGCGAGGGCTGTACTGCGAGATCTTGAAACCTGGCGCAAGAGCCGAAGTTCTCGTGCCTAGCGAGGTACGCGTCACCTTCCTTGGTGGACTCGGAGAGATCGGTCGGAACTGTCTGGTCATCGAACATTCCTCCCGGATGCTCGTTCTTGACTGCGGGATCATGTTTCCTGATCCCGAGATGCCCGGAGTCGATCTTGTGCTTCCCGATTTCCATTTCCTCGCGGAGCATGCAGATGAGATTGACGGCATTGTGATCAGCCATGGTCACGAAGACCACATGGGCGGTCTCGCCTTTTTGCTGCGCGAGGTCTCTGCCCCAATCTACGGATCACGCCTCAGTCTCCAGATGGCCCGTGGACGGATCGAGGAGGCAGGTCTTGCGAGTCGCACCAAGTTCATTGCCGTAGAGGATGGGGAGCGTCGCACGATCGGTCCATTTGACGTCGAGTTCATTCCCGTCACCCATTCTGTACCGAATGGATTTGCGACCGCATATCACACGCCGCAGGGCGTCATCTTGCATTCGGGGGACTTCAAACTTGATATGACTCCGGTCGACAACCGTCGGACCGACCTTGCGAGAATCGGCGCGCTTGCCGACTCCAAGGGTATTCGATTGCTTCTTTCGGATTCGACGAACGTCGAGTCGCCCGGTTACACCGCCAGCGAGCGGAGTGTCGGCGCGACGTTGCGCTCCATCTTCAGCGAGTATCGGACCCGGCGCATTGTGGTCGCCTGTTTTGCGAGTCACATTCACCGCGTGCAACAGCTCTCCGATGCGGCGATTGCACAGGGGAGACGTATCGCCCTCGTCGGTCGCTCGATGCTGCGCAATGTGGCAATCGCACGCGAGCTGGGTCTTCTCACTATCCCCGAGGCTTCGTTGATTGATATCGGGATGGTCGATGACCTGCTCCCCGGTCAGGTGCTTGTTCTCTCTACCGGGTCACAGGGGGAGCCGATGTCAGCGCTTGCGCTTCTCGCGGCTGGAGAGAACCGCTATCTGTCGATCCAAGAGGGTGATGTCGTCGTGCTTTCGAGTCACGCGATTCCAGGCAATGAGTGGGCCGTTGCAAAGGTGATGGATGGACTCGCCCGCCGAGGAGCCGAGGTCATCCATTCGGGCATTGCGCACGTGCACGAAAGTGGTCATGCAAAGCAGGGTGAGCTTTCGACGCTCCTTGCAATCGCACATCCGAAGAGCTTTGTTCCCGTTCACGGCGAGTACCGGCATCTTCTTCGACACTCGCGGCTCGCGATCGAGATGGGGGTAAACCCGGAATCGGTGTTGCTCTGTGAAGATGGGGACTCCATCGTTTTGAATGATCAGGGAATCGATTTTGGAGAGAGCGTTCCCGCTGGGTATCTCTACGTCGATGGCGTCGTAGGGGATATCTCCGACGGAGTGCTGCGAGATCGCAAGGTCCTCGCTGAGGAGGGTGTGATCGTCGTTGTACTTGCAATCGATGTGCATTCAGGAGAGATCATTACGGGTCCGGAAATAATCACCCGTGGCTGGGTACATGCGCCGGAGGCGGAGGAGCTACTCGATGACGCGCGGCTCGCGGTGATCAGTGCAATCAAACAGGCACAGGACGGCGGGAACGTTGATATCGAAAATATTCGCCGCGTCACGCGGCGCGCGCTTGGGCGCCTCGTCGCGGATCGCACCAAGCGACGACCAATGATTGTGCCGGTGCTGTTGGAGGCCTGAGTGGGCGGTTTCAAGGGGGCTGGAATTCGCTGTCAGAGTCGAAATTTTCAGGCCTTGGGTGTTAGCGTTGTTGCACTGTGGCCAGTGGACGACCAGCCTCAAAGCGCGAGGCCCCGGGAAATCGAGCCGTTTCCCGTAACGGCCAATCACGGAACCCGCGTTCTCACCCGGCAACGCGGCGCAAGCCCACCGTCTCGTCATCGGCGAAATCTCGCCCGCGCGGCCAAAAATCGCGGACAGCCCGCCGGGACGCGGCAGAGGGTCTCCGGCGCACCGCAATCTTCATGGCTGAACAGCCCGATGAGGTCTGGGGTTGGGTTGCGCTCGTCTTCGGGCTCCTCGGCGGACTTGGAATCTATGCGGGGGTACTTGGCCTCGTCGGCCATGGTGCCCGACGCATCGGAGCCGACGGGCTTGGCTGGGGCCAGGATGTCGTTCCGGTGGCTCTCGTCGCTGCCGGCCTGACACTCATCTTTGGACGCGCTCGTCGCGGTCCGTTTGGAATGCTCGTCGCCCTGGTATGCCTCGTTGTGACGTCGAGCGGTATGGCTTACCTCGCGGGTGGATTCCCCTCACTCCACGCGACCCTCCACGTCCTCGGCGGGGCAGGTGGCATCGTGGGTTCGGCGATCGGTGGTGGCATCCACGCGCTTGTGGGAACGATCGGCGCCACAATCGTATTTGCGATCGTCGCCGCGGTTGCAGTCTGTGGACTCGCCGGAGTCTCCGTTGTCGATACGACGCGACTTGTGACCGGTGCAACAAGATCACATCTCCATCTCGGCATCCAGTCGCTGCGTGAGCGCACAGCTGTCGGTGATGAAGAGGCTGGCGACGACGACGGTCTCTTTGGTGCAATTGCCGGCGGCTCGCCTAGCTTTGATCACGACGAGCGATCGGATTCTTCGGCGCTTCGTGTGGAGGGGAACGTCGATATCGACGACCTCGCCGCGGGCTTCGCCGAGGTCTCCGCGGAAGACCTCCGCGAGTTCGACGTTGATTCCTACGAAGAACCAGTCGTGCATGCGCCATCGCTCGAGCAATCGGCAGGCTCTGGACCAGGTGTGCAGCTATCGCTGGTCGCGCGACAACGGAACTGGCGTCTTCCTGCTCCCAAGCTCCTCGGCCGCACCAAGCAACAGGGCCTCGACCGCAAAGAGGTCGAAGAGCGCGGGATGGTTCTTGAAAGGGCACTCCTCGCCCATGGCGTCGAGACCCATCTCGTTGGTTTCACCGTCGGTCCAACGGTGACGCGCTTTGAACTCGAACTCGGCGAGGGCGTCAAGGTCGCGCGGGTGACGAGTTTGGCAAAGGACATCGCCTATTCGATGGCCTCACCCGACGTGCGCATCCTTGCCCCGATTCCCGGCCGCCAGGCGATCGGAGTAGAGGTACCGAACGTCGATCGCCAGCTGGTCTCGCTCGGAGACGTGCTCTTATCCGAGGAGGCGCGGCGAGCGCAACATCCTCTTGAAGTTGCCCTCGGCCGGGACATCGCGGGCAGGGCGGTCATGGTCAATCTCGCCGAGATGCCCCATCTTTTGATCGCGGGAGCAACCGGGGCCGGAAAGTCGTCATGCTTGAACTCCATCATCACCTCGATACTGATGCGGTCGAGGCCAGATCAGGTGCGGTTGATGCTGATCGATCCAAAACGAGTCGAGCTGGGTCAGTACAACGGCCTCCCGCATCTCATCACGCCGGTCGTTGTCAATCCAAAGCGAGCCGCGAATGCGTTGCAGTGGGCGGTCAAGGAGATGGAACGACGTTACGACATCCTCGCTGAGGTCGGTGTTCGTGACATCACCGGGTACAACGCAGCATTCGACCGCGGAGACTTTTCACCGTCTCTGTTTGGTGACAACGATGAGTCCGCCGACGTCGAGATCTACGATGGCGACGACGAGGAGCTCATGACTCCGGAGAATCGTGCGCCCGTGAGGATCTCGGGCGATACGCCGGCGCGCGCGCGCATGGAGTTCATCCTGATTGTGGTTGATGAGCTGAACGACCTGATGATGGTTGCGGCGCGTGACGTGGAGGACTCGATCTGTCGGATCGCACAGATGGCACGCGCAGTAGGAATTCACCTCGTCATCGCGACCCAGCGACCCTCAGTCGACGTCATCACCGGGGTCATCAAGGCGAATGTACCTTCACGACTCGCCTTTTCGGTCTCGTCGCTCGCGGACTCCCGGGTCATCCTCGACCAAGGAGGTGCGGAGCGACTCGTCGGTCGCGGTGACCTTCTGCTGCTCGGCGCGTCGTCCAGCATTCCTCGCCGCCTTCAGGCCCCTTGGGTCTCAGAAGACGAGATTCGTGCAGTGGTTGCTCACTGGAAACGTCAGGGAGAGGCGGACTATATCGATGGCGTCGTCGGCGAGGATGGACTGGGCAACGCCGGCGGAGTTCGCGGAGTTGACGATGACGACGACGAGTTTTATGAGCAGGCAAAGGAACTGGTCGTGCGCTCCCAGCTTGGTTCAACCTCGATGCTCCAGCGCAAACTCCGTGTTGGCTTCTCGCGTGCCGGCCGCCTGATGGATCTTCTTGAACGAAGGGGAATAGTCGGGCCCTCCGAGGGATCAAAGGCCCGTGCGGTTCTCATGACTCCCGAAGAACTCGACGAGACAGAGTAGCAACCGAGAGATGAGTTCATTCGAGCGCGTTGCGCGCAACAATGTTGGTGATGTTGGGTTTGTCTGGTCGGGCAACGTGTCCGCCGGTGATCTCAACGAGGCGGCCCGTCGCGAGCGGGAACTCCTCGAAAAAAGGGCGCGGACGCGTCTCGCGCAGGCGCGTAGGCGTCGTCGCGCGCTGGTCCGACGCCGACGCGTCGGCGTACTCATCATGCTTGGCGTACTGAGTTTTGGCATGCGCAGCGTCGTCGGTGCATTTACTGCCCTTGGGGGGCGCGCGACCACGCGTCACGCGGCATCGGTCTCCTGGAACCATGTCGCGGGACCCTCTTTTGTCGTACCGGGACGTCTCGCCGCCTTCACCTGGCCCCACAACGGCGAGGCGGCGGTCGGCATCCAGGGCTCCGGCGTGATCGCGCACTCTCCGCGCGAACGAGTTGTTCCGATCGCGTCGATGACCAAGATGATGACGGCGATCCTCATTCTCAGGGATCATCCACTCCATCTTGGCGAGTTGGGCCCGTCGGTGCTGCTGAGCGCCGCGGACGTGCGCGCCTGGGTAACCGATTCACAGAACGGTGACTCGGTCGTTCCCGTTCGCGCGGGAGAACGGCTGAATGAGTTCCAGCTGCTCGAGGCTCTTCTGATGTCCTCGGGAGACAACATCGCTGACATTCTCGCCCAATGGGATGATCACAGCATTGGCGCATTTGTGGGCAAGATGAATCTTCATGCTCGCCAACTCAAGCTTGCACATACGGTTTACGCGGATGCAAGTGGAGTGAATGCGCGTTCGCGTTCGACTCCGAGTGACCAAATAATTGTCGCGGGCGAGCTAATGCGCAACCCGGTGGCGCGTCTGATCGTCGCGCAAAAGAGCGTTCCCTTCCCGGTCGCCGGAACGATTCCGAACTTCAATCCCGCCCTCGGGACCGACGGAATCATCGGGGTCAAATCAGGATTCACCCACGCGGCGATGGGATGTCTCGCGGTCGCAACCATGCGTACTGTAGGTCACCACCAGGTGATGATGATCGCTGTCTCCACGGGAAGCCTGCTTGGCCTCTATGGGGCCGCGCGAGTCGATGAGCAACTGATCGCCGAGGCGCAGCCGGACCTTGTCACCATCTCGCCGATACACCGAGGGTCGATCCTTGCCAACATCATTCTTCCCAGGACCACAACGCCGACGCTGTTGCACCTGCTCCACCAGCCGCAGTCGTTCGTTGCATGGCGCGGCGCGCATCTTCGCTCCACGGTGTTTGTCAATCCTCTCGCGAATCCAGGCGGTACCGGTGTTGTCGCGCGTCTCGTGTATTCGACTCCGACCGGTACCGTCGGAGGAGCGGCGCTGACGAGTGTCCCGTTGGGCAGTGGCACCCCGGGCACCAGTGCGTCATGAGGGCTCGTGTCCCCGCTTCGACGTCGAATATCGGTCCCGGATTTGACGTTCTCGGACTCGCGCTCGGCCTCTATGTTGAGGTGAGCGTGGAGGAGGCAGAGCGACTCACCGTTACCGCCGAGGGTGAGGGCTCCGAGGTTGCGCGCGATGCGTCGCACCTCGCGGTCAGAGTTGCGTCGGCGGTCAGGGGCCATGATCGCCTCGCGATCCACATCGACTCGGAGATTCCATTGGGCCGCGGTCTTGGCTCTTCCGCAGCGCTTGTCGCGGCGACCGCCGCCGCGGCCGGAGCGGACGATCCGCTTGGCATTGCAGCGGAAAGCGACGGGCACGCCGAGAACGCGGCTGCCTCGGTTCTCGGCGGGCTTGTTGTCGCGTCTGTTGTTGACGGGAGGCCAATCGCACGTCGACTTCCGCTCGATCACGAACTTGTCTTCGTCGTCGTTATTCCCGATCAGGAGCTCGCGACCAAGACGGCACGCGCTTTGCTCCCGGAGTCAATTCCGTTTGTTGACGCCGTATCGAATCTTGGTCGGATGGGTCTTTTGATCGCAGGACTTGGAGATCGAAGGTCCCTTGTGCCGGCTGCGGGATTCGATCGGTTGCATCAAGACGCACGCTCGGTGCTCTTTCCCGTGGCGCCGAAGCTACTCGGGCGCCTGCGCGAGGCAGGTGCTGTCGTCGCGTGCTGGTCCGGAGCGGGTCCAAGTCTTCTCGGAATTTGCACCTCGGAGGAGGTCGCCGGGCGCGTTGTCGAATCGGCGCAGCATGCGCTGGTCGAATACTCGGTCCCGGGGCGCGCGATCCAGTTAAGACCAGATGTCGAGGGGCTCATCCTGACCCGAAGCTGATCGAGCGCCTCCTCGTTTGATCTCGTGTGCGCGGGCGTTCGTTCAAGAACTCGTGTGCTCTGAAGGCGATTCGAGTTCGTCAAGTGCCTGGACAAGCGTGTTCCACGAGAGCGTCGCACATTTGATCCGGACCGGGAACTTAACGACGCCCTGAAGCGCGGCGAGCTCGCCGAAGGAATCCGGATCCACGACCGTTACGAGTTCGTCCCTGTCGGTCTCGGGCTCGAGTTGCGCCTCATGGATTGACATCATCGATTTGAATGTGCGGATCAGTGAGCGGACCTCTGCAACGCCTTTGCCTTTGATCGCGGCCGACATCATCGACGCGCTCGACTGACTTATCGAGCAGCCCTGGCCGCTGATCTTGACGTCGCTAACCAGTCCATTCTCGACCTCGAGATAGAGCACGATCTCATCACCACAGAGAGGGTTGAAGCCCTCGACGCGCACTGCTGGGGGTGTTGGAAGTTCACCACGGTTGCGCGGTGAACGGTAGTGATCGAGGATGATCTCCCGATAGAGGTCTTCAAGTCCCGCCATTTCTTATCTTCCTTTATTCGTTTGCGCTAGTTGGTGTTCTATGGAGATGCTGAAACCAATGGTCACAGGAACATCTTTCGTACATCTTCGAGCCCAGCTATCAGTGCATCGATGTCTCGTTCGTCGTTGTAGAGATAGAGCGACGCACGGGTTGTCGCGTTTACTCCAAGACGGCGCATGAGTGGCTTCGCACAGTGGTGGCCGGCGCGCACACAGACGGCATGCTCGTCGAGTACCTGTGCGACATCATGCGGATGAATGTCGCCGAATCGGAAGGAGATGACACCGCTGCGCAGTTCGGCATCGGCACCGGGACCGAAGATTTCGATCTCTTTGAAACGCTCTTGCAGACGATTGATCGCGTAGTTGGTGAGCGCCTTTTCGTGGTCGACGATGTTATCGAGTCCAACGCCCTCGAGGTAGGTGATCGCGGCGCTAAGTCCAACTGCCTCTGCGATTGGCGGGGTGCCAGCTTCGAACTTCCATGGGATGTCGGCGGTCGAGAAACCGTCGAGTCGTACATCGCTGATCATCTCTCCTCCGCCAAGGAATGGTGGCATCTCTTCGAGGATCCTCGAGCGCGCCCAGAGCACTCCAATGCCGGTCGGGCCAAGGAGCTTGTGTCCGGTGTAGCCGAACAGATCAAGATTAAGTGCCTGCACGTCGACCCTGCGGTGGGGAACAAGCTGCGCTCCGTCTGCCATGACAAGAGCTCCTGCACGGTGGGCCGCCGTGACAATTGGCCCGAGATCGGTGATCGTGCCGAGAACGTTCGACGCCGCCGTCACCGAGACGAGTCTGGCTCCATCGACGAGCGCATCGAGGTTCGTGAGATCGAGCCGGTAGTCCTCCCCGATCGGAATGTATCGGATCGAGATCCTGCGCTCGTCTTGGAGCATCAGCCATGGGACGAGATTCGCGTGGTGCTCTGCCTCCGTGAGGACGACCACGTCACCGTCATGGAGGTTCTTGCGTCCCCAAGAGTATGCGACAAGGTTGTAGGCCTCTGTGACATTCTTGGTGAAGATGATCTCGCGGTCCGGTTCCGGAGCATTGATGAGACGTCCTGCGTGAAGTCTCGCCTCTTCGTAGCATTGGGTCGCCTTCTCGGCGATCGCGTAGACGCCGCGGTGTACGTTTGCATGCGTTGTTTCGTAGTAGTTGTTCATTGCATCAAGTACGGCGCGCGGCCTCTGCGACGACGCGGCCGAATCCAGGAAGACGATCTTGCGTCCACCTTGAATTCGGTCAAGGAGTGGGAAGTCGGCCTTGATTGACCCGATATCAAGGGCGGGACGGACTACTGCCGCCATGATTCGTACCCCTTGCTCTCGAGCTGACTTGCGAGTTCGTCACCGCCGCTTGCGACGATTCTGCCATCGATGAGGACGTGTACGAAATCCGGGGTGAGTTCATCGAGAATTCGGCGATAGTGCGTCACGATGACGACACCAAGTTCGGGTCGAGCCTTGCGCACCTCTTCCACTCCACGCGCCACCGCGCGAAGGCCATCGATATCGAGTCCCGAATCGGTCTCGTCGAGAATGGCAATCTCTGGATCGAGCAGCGCCATCTGCAGGATCTCGTTTCTCTTCTTTTCGCCACCGGAGAATCCGTCATTGAGATGGCGCTCACCAAAGGAGAGATCCATTCCGAGTCGTGTAAGCCATTCGCGCATCTGGAAACGCACCTCGAGAACGGAGACCTCGGTCTGGCGACGTGCCGCGACCGCCTGGCGGAGGAACTGCGAGAGGGGAACTCCTGAGATCTCTTCCGGGTATTGGAATGCCAGAAACATGCCGAGTTTGGCGCGCGCATCGGAGGGGAGCAGGGTGACGTCGTCACCCTTGAAGAGGATCTTTCCCTTCGTGACGGCGTAGCTCGGATTTCCAAGCAGCACGTTGGCAAAGGTCGACTTGCCCGAGCCGTTCGGGCCCATGATCGCATGGAGTTCGCCATTGTTGACGATGAGGTCGATCCCTTTGAGGATCGTCTTACCCTCTGTCTCTACCCAGAGGTCTTCAACGACAAGGAGGGCCGCGGAGTTTGTTGTGGGGTTCAGCTCAGCCATACATACCATGCTAGGCCGATTTTTCTATTTCCCCTACGTCGGTAGTGCTAATCATTGCCGATTGGAAAAGCCGCTTGGAAAACTGGTCACCAACCCCTTGCAACCCATTCGCCAAGGTGAGGCCGTTCTTTGGCGAGCGTGGTGTCCTCGCCGTGGCCGGGGAGTACGAGCGTCTCTGGCCGAAGATGCGAGAAAAGCCTCTGTTCGATTGACTCGATGATGAGGTTGAAGTCCCCGAGGTCGGTCTTGGTATTGCCAGGTCCACCGGGGAATAGGGTATCTCCCGAAAAGAGAATCGGTGAGTCGACCACGGAAAAGCACATCGAGCCTGGTGTATGACCCGGGGTGTGGATCGTTCGCAGCTTCACCCGACCAACAACAAGTTCCTGATCATCGTCGAGAATCAGGTCATATGAGGGAAGCATCGCGGCATCAGCCTCGGTGACGGAGACCTCGTACCCGGCATCGCGCAGTTCGGGCACCGCCTGGATGTGGTCCCAGTGGCCGTGGGTCTCGAGGACGCGACGGACATTGAGTTCGCGACACACCTCAAGCAGCTTTTCGTGTTCATTGGCGGCATCGATGAGCAATGCGTCGCCGGACTCCTTGCAGCGCAGGACAAAAACATTGTTAGCGATCGGCCCCACGACGAACCGATGGATCACAAGTTGCGAATTTTCGAAATGAACGGCCATCTCGCCACCATATCGCCACCGGGGAGAAGTTTCGGACAGTGCCGTGGGTTACCAATACAATGATGCTTCAACTCGAGGGAGGCGGCGTGCTTCCACGATGTGATCCACCCCGGATCCCTTGCGAGTTTTCGCATGGGACGGTAGGTACGGGGGTAGGGGGGCAGACTGTGATGGACGGCGTGGCGTTGAATGCGGCATCGCGCGCGGTTGACTCTCACCTTGCAAAGCGGAGCATCGCAGCACTCGTGATAATGATCTTGGTGGTCGGACTCTCCTCATCACTGCGCGGGTCGGAGGCCGTCGCCGGGTCATCGAGCAACTTCTATCTTCTTGCCGGTAGTGGGGGAGCTCCAAATCCTCCGGGATCGACGGGCATCTCCTCGTCTCTGGTTGGATTTGCCAGTCCAAGCGGCGTTGCGTCGGACGCATCCGGCAACCTGCTTGTTGCCGACACCAGCAACGGCGAGGTCGATCTCGTCGTGCGTGCGCCAGCAGCGCGATATATGTTGAGCGGTGTGTCGAGTCCCGTCGTCGGCGACACCTATGTGCTCGCCGGCGGTGGAACATCGACACCTTCGACCGGTGGAGCACCAGCGACCTCGGTTGGACCCCTCCTTCCGAACGCGGTCGTAACCGATTCATCGGGCAATGTGTTACTCGCGGAGAGCCATCAAAACGAGATCGACGTCGTGGCCGAGAGCGCCACCAATCCGGGGTATGTCATCACCGGTACCTGGACGGCTGGAAACATCTACGTCATCGCAGGTGGGGGGACATTGCCACCGACCGTTGGTGGCGGATCCGCAACCGCTGCCGCATTGAACCAACCGCGCGGTGTTGCGATCGATTCTGCCGGAGATGTCATCATTGCCGACACCTCGGACAACGAGATCGATCTGCTTGCTCTCACGGGAGCGGGTACGGGAGGCTCAAGGACCGCGGGCGATCTCTATGTCATCGCCGGAGGCGGGACGGCAGGCCCTCCAACCTCTTCAGGCACTGTTGCGACAAGCGTGCAGTTCAATCAACCGAGTGGTGTCGCGGTGGACGCGAGTGGAAATATCGCTATCGCCGATTCGAGCCACAACGCGGTCGACATCCTTGCACTGAGTTCTTCGGATCCCGGCTATGGCATCGGCGCCTCGTGGGTTATTGGCCGCGTCTATCGCATCCTTGGGGGTGGGGCGAATGTGCCGACCACAGGTGGAGTCACCTCGGAACAGGCAGAACTCAACGCACCCGAGGGCATCGCCTTTGACGCGAGCGGCGATCTGGTTGTGGCCGATGTCAACAATTTTGTGCTCGAGGTTCTCGCGCTCGAACCGAGCAATCCTGGCTACGCGCTCGGCACATCGACCACCTGGACGGAGGGGGATATCTACCTCGTCGCCGGCGGGGGTCTGAGCAATGTGAGCAGCACAGGGACGGTTGCCAACCAGAGCCACCTCTATGCCCCGATTGGGGTCGCGCCACTGCCCGATGGAAGCCTTGCGCTGATTGACCATAGTTCTAAGTTGCTTGACCGGCTGATCCTCGCGCCGTCCATGCCGCGGACGCTTGGCGCGACGGCGCAGGACTCCGCAGTCGCGCTCAGTTGGTCGCCCCCGTCAGACAACGGTGGAAGTGTCGTCTCGGACTATGTCGTCTATGTCTACGATCACGGGCAGACGCTTCCGATCGCAACGGACGATCTGGGCTCGACCGCGACCTCGTTGACGGTATCGGGCCTCAGCAACGGGGTCACCTATGATTTTTCAGTTGCGGCGGTGAACGCCATTGGAGAGAGCGCCACCAGCGCAGTCGTCTCGGGGACTCCACTTGCTCCACCCCCTCCCGTTTCCACGACGACAACGAGCATTGCCACGACGACAACGAGCACAGCCACGGCGATAACGAGCACAGCCACGCCAACAGCGAGCACAGCCACGCCAACAGCGAGCACAGCCACGGCAACTGCAGCGGTGACGCCGACCGCGTCGCCGACCTCGTCCAGCTCCTCCGTTCCACCGGCGACATCAGTTGGAGTCTCGTCTCGGGTGGATACGATAGCCACGGCGTCCGTCCATGCGCGAGTATCGATGGTCGGGGCGCCATTCGATACCTCTTCCCGCGGCATTTCGTTCACAATCCGCTGCAGCACGGGGATCTGCATAGGATCGCTCACGTTGACTTACCGGCATCCTGTGATTCTGCGTGGTCGAAATGGTTCGATCCCCGTCTACGAGGAGGCGGTCGTCGCGCGCGTGTTCTACCGGGACGCCTCTTTGGGCACCCGCGTCATCCGAGTTCCATTGACCTCGTACGGACGGGGGATGATCCGATCGCTCTCGAGCAAGGGTGCTCCGGTGGTCGCGACGGCGACCGTGCGCGGCGGTGCCATGACAAAACGGCGATTCCGGCTGTTTCCTTACAGGTCACGTGTGCAGAGGATGGGCAGCGCCCGGCTGAAGAGCGTGAAGAAGGTTTAGTTCGGCAAATGCTGTACTCGTGGTTGAGGGGTCGATATCCTGTGTTCACCAGAGAGAGGAGGTGGTCCAAACTTGTCAGATAAACGTTTTGGGACGCTGGAGGTGGCTGGCCGTTAGGCGGCTCGCTGGACCACCTGGTGAATCTCAGCCAGACACCCTTGACTGACGTCGGTCGGGAGGCCGTCCCACCCGAAGAACTCCGATGGGTCAAGTCAATTCAGTAGGAACGAACGGTCTTTTCAAAGACTGCAATGGGGAGGCGCCTGCGCCTCCCCATTGGCATGTATGGCTGAGACAGCCTCTGAGTCCAGCGCGCGCGCGAGTGCCTCTTGTAATTGGCGCGCGGCGCGCCGTGGATCGTCCGATTCGGTGAGGTAGCGCACGACGACGAACCGTGTCCCCCCTGCTTTGACGATGTTCGGAATCATCTCGGGGGTAATACCGCCGGTGACGAAAAATGGCAGTGGATTCGAGCGGTCGGATGGAGCCTCGGCGAGCCTTTGGGCGTACGAGACGTACTCGATACCCGTTGCCTCGCGACCCGGTTTCGTCGGGGTTTCGACGATCGGGCCCGCCGAGAGATAGTCGACATTCTCACGTAATCCCGCGACAAATTCGCCGCGGTGGTGGGTAGACAGTCCAATGATCTTCGTATTGCCGAGGATCCTCCTCGAAAGATCGACCGGCACATCGTCTTGTCCGACATGCACACCATCCGCGTCGACTTCAAGTGCAAGGTCCGGCCGGTCGTTGATGATGAAAGGAATACCGTGGTCGGTACAGACGCTTTTGAGGAGACTCGCGCGCCTGATGAGATCGCGCGCCTCGAGGTGTTTCTCCCGTAGCTGGACGATGTCGACCCCTCCGGCGATGCAATCACGGACAAAATGAGCGAGGTCTGGCCGGTCAGGCGTGCACAGATAGAGCGAGCAACGCGAGAGATCAAACGTCATCCGAACGATCTCGTTACCTTCACGCGCCGGTGCCGCGCGCTACGCAAGACGGGGGTCAATTGCCTCGGCGTTGATGTCGTACATCTTGATCGCGTTGGCGACCTCTTCAGCGCCGACGGATCCTGTCGAGAAGAGTTCACTCAAGACCGCGACGACGATGTGTTCGGCATCGATCTCGAAATGCCGGCGGAGAGATTCACGGGTGTCAGAACGTCCATAGCCGTCGGTGCCAAGCGTGGCGAAGGGGCGGTCGACGAATCTGGCGATCATGTCCGGAACCGCCTTCATGAAGTCCGAGACGGCAACGATCGGACCGACCGTTGATCTCAGGGCCTCTCGCACGTAGGCAACCCTTGGTGTCTCGGTTGGATGGAGGCGATTCCAGCGCTCTGTCTCAAGCGCGTTCTCCCGCAGTCCCTTGTAGCTCGTGACCGACCACGCCTCACTCGAGACGTTCCAGTCTGCGGCGAGGATGTCGCGGGCGCGCATCGCCTCATGCCATGCGCTGCCAGAAAACAGGATCGTCGCCTGGCGCGATCCCCTCGACCTCCCATTTTGGTCATTGACGACCGCCGGATCTGCAAAGCGATACAGGCCGTGGATGATTCCGTTCTTGATCTCCTGCTCGCGTCCTGGCGCCAGCTCTGGCATCGGATAGTTCTCGTTGTAAAGCGTCACGTAATAGAACACATCGCGACCATTCGGGCCGTACATGTCGTTGATGCCGTATTCGACGATCGTCGCGACCTCGTAGGCAAAGGCTGGGTCATAGGAACAGACATTCGGAACCGTCTCCGCAAGTATGAGCGAGTGTCCGTCTTCGTGTTGAAGACCCTCACCATTCAATGTGGTACGTCCCGCTGTGCACCCAAGGAGGAATCCCCGACCGCGCTGGTCGCCAAGCTGCCAGATGGCGTCACCGGTTCGCTGGAATCCAAACATCGAGTAATAGAGATAGAAAGGAAGCATTGGCCGAGACCAGGTGGCATACGAGGTGGCCGCAGCGATAAATCCTGCCATGGCGCCGGCCTCGTTGATTCCCTCTTCAAGGATCTGGCCCTGTTGGCTCTCGCTGTATTGCAATAGCAGTCCCGCGTCGACCGAGGTGTACGTCTGTCCGCCGGGAGCGTAAATCTTGACCTCGGAAAAAAGCGCATCGAGTCCAAAGGTTCGGCCCTCATCCGGGATGATCGGCACGACAAACTTGCCGAGGTTTGGATCGCGCAGCAGGTTCCGCAGCAGTCGAGCGAATCCCATCGTCGTCGATACGGACTGACCACGCGAGCCAGCCCAGAATTCCGCAAACGCAGCGGGCTCTGGTTGCACGAGACCGGTGAGACCATCGCCCCTGATGACGCGACGTGGAACGGATCCTCCGAGTTGGTGGCGCTGGTTCATCATGTAGCTATAGACAGCCGATCCCGGATCGGGTCGGTGGTACGGCGGAAACTCGGCTTCGAGTGCCTCGTCAGAGATCTCCTCGGTCAGATGCAACGTGTCGCGAAGCGCTCGAAGCTGGTCCGTCGTCATCTTCTTGATCTGGTGGGTCGCGTTGCGCGCCTCGATCGAAGGTCCAAGGGTCCAACCCTTGATCGTCTTCGCAAGGATCGCGGTCGGGGATCCATGATGCTCTGTTGCCGCACGGTATGCGGCGTAGAGCTTGTGATAGTCATGTCCGCCTCTTGGGAGGCTCTGCAGCTCGGCGTCACTGAGGTGTTCGACGAGCGCGCGCAACCTCGGATCCGGGCCAAAGAACTGCTCGCGGATATAGCCACCCGACTCGGTTGCGAGTTTCTGGAAGTCACCGTCGGGCGTGATGTTCATCTTGTTGAGAAGTACGCCATCTACGTCACGCGCGAGGAGCTCGTCCCAGCGTGATCCCCAGATGACCTTGATGACGTTCCATCCATTGCCACGGAACTGTGCCTCAAGCTCCTGGATGATCTTGCCGTTCCCGCGCACGGGACCGTCGAGTCGCTGCAGGTTGCAGTTGACGACAAAGACAAGGTTGTCGAGCCCCTCGCGCGCGGCGAGGCTGAGTCCCGCCTTTGATTCAGGCTCATCGAATTCGCCGTCTCCGACAAAGGCCCAGACGCGGGAGGTACTCGTGTCGACGATCCCGCGATGCTCGAGATAGCGGTTGAAGTGAGCCTGGTAGACCGCGTTGATGGGACCGAGACCCATCGAAACTGTTGGGAACTCCCAGAAATCAGGCATCAGCCGCGGGTGCGGATAGCTCGAAAGACCGTTCCCGTCGACCTCGAACCGAAAGTTGTCGAGCTGGCTTTCATCGAGTCGGCCCTCTACAAAGGCTCGCGCGTAGATACCTGGAGAGGCGTGGCCTTGAAAGTAGATCTGATCGCCCGCATCCTCATCTTTTCCGCGGAAGAAGTGATTGAATCCCACCTCATAGAGCGACGCAGAGCTGGCGTAGGTGGAAAGATGCCCACCGATACCCGGATCGCGCATGTTCGCGCGAGTCACCATTACCGCAGCATTCCAACGCACGTAGCGCCTGATACGACGTTCCATGTCCTCGTCACCGGGGAACCAAGGCTCTTGGTCTGGTGGAATGGTGTTGACATAGGGTGTCGAAACGGTGGCAGGGAAGCCAACCTGTCGGGATCTTGCGAGTTCGAGCAGCCTCATCAAGAGATACTGCGCCCTCGCCTTGCCCCGCTGGTCGACGACTGCTTCGAGTGAGTCGATCCATTCCTCGGTCTCGTCCGGGTCGATGTCTGGAAGCTGATGGGAGAATCCGTCGAATATCACGCTCGATAGTCTCGCGCTAGATGGGTCATAGCGGTAGTTGGGCCAGTCTGATTCGAGAGTACCGCAGGGACAACCGCACGAGACAGACGTTGCTGCGTGATGTCCATGGGTAGTATCGGACCATGTCTCTCTTCGAGGTAGCCCCCGCAGGGGACCCCGAGGCCAATCCGAGTTCGATCGTCGTGTGGACAGATGGCGCCTGTCTTGGCAATCCTGGTCCGGGTGGTTGGGCGTGGGCGAGAACTCCGCAGGACTTTGCCGCCGGCCATGATCGCGAGACGACCAATCAACGCATGGAACTTCTCGCGGTGATCGAGGCGCTCGCCGCGAATCCCGGACCTGTCGAGATCCGCAGCGACTCGACCTATGTGGTGCACTGTTTCCGCGATCGTTGGTGGGTGAACTGGCGAGCACGGGGATGGCGCAACGCGCAGGGCAAACCCGTGGCCAATCAGGATCTCTGGTCCCGGCTCATCGCCGAGGTCGTGGACAGGCGCCCCGGAGAGATCTCCTTTACCTGGGTCAAAGGCCATTCCGACGATGCGATGAACAATATTGTCGACGAACTCGCCACAACTGCAGCACGCCTGCAAAGCGCCTCATCGTCTGGAGACTGAGATTCGTTAGGTGGTTGTTAGGAATCTCATGAAATCTATGAAATCTATATATCTGACTAATATGGTCATAGTTTAATGGCAGACCTTCTCACCCATCTTGATGCGCTCGAATCTGAATCCGTTCACATCATCCGCGAGGTCGTAGCCGAATTTGAACGACCGTCGTTACTCTTTTCTGGGGGGAAGGATTCGGCGGTACTTTTGCATCTCGCGGTAAAGGCCTGCTGGCCCCAACCGATTCCATTTCCAGTGGTGCACATTGATACCGGCCAGAACTTTGAAGAGGTCATTGCCTTTCGTGATATGCGAATTGCTGAACTCGGATGCCGCCTCCTTGTCGAGCGGGTCCAGGACGCGATCGATCGCGGCGACGTTGTTGATGATCCTGCTCTCGGTTCGACGCGTAATCGACTGCAGACACACAGTCTGTTGAAGGTCATCGAGGACGGACGTTTTGACGCCGTATTCGGAGGCGCCCGACGCGATGAAGAGAAGGCTCGGGCAAAAGAGCGGATGTTTTCCTTTCGCGATGAGTTTGGCCAGTGGAATCCGCGTGGGCAGCGGCCCGAGATCTGGAATCTTTTCAACGGACGTCACGGCTCGGGCGAGCATTTTCGAATCTTCCCTCTGTCGAACTGGACCGAACTAGATATCTGGCAGTACATCGCCCAGGAGAAAATTGAACTTCCTTCCATCTACTATGCCCATGTCCGCAAGGTGGTTTGTCGCGACAACATGCTTATTGGCGTTGGTCCGTACACCGAACCTCGGAAAGGCGAGAAGATTTTCGAGATGATGGTGCGCTATCGCACAGTCGGGGACATGACCTGCACCGCGGCCGTTGAGTCTGATGCATTAGATCCGCAGATGGTGATTGCCGAGACGATGGTCGCTCGTTTCTCTGAGCGAGGCGCGACCCGCACGGATGACCGGTTCTCTGAAGCTGCTATGGAGGATCGAAAGCGCGAGGGTTATTTTTGATGGAGCTGCTGCGCTTCGCGACCGCGGGATCGGTTGACGACGGAAAGTCCACACTGATCGGTCGTTTGTTGTACGACTCGAAGCAGATCTTTGAGGATCAGATTGATTCGGTTGAGCGTACGAGCGCGGCGCGGGGCGATGATTATGTTGACCTGGCGCTCTTGACCGACGGGCTTCGCGCCGAACGCGAACAGGGAATCACAATTGATGTCGCGTATCGATACTTTGCTACTCCAAAGCGCAAATTCATCATTGCCGACACACCGGGTCACATCGAGCACACCCGCAACATGGTGACGGGTTGTTCGACCGCGAACCTTGTCCTGATCCTCGCCGACGCGCGCAGCGGCATGACCGAGCAGACCCGTCGGCACGCTTCGATCGCCGCGCTCTTGCGAATTCCGCATCTGGTCGTGTGTATCAACAAGATGGATCTCGTCGGATACCGCGAGGAGCGTTTCGCTGAGATCCGCGGCGAGTTTTCGGAATTTTCCGCAAATCTCGGGGTGAAGGAGATCACCTATATCCCCATCAGCGCCCTTGAGGGTGTCAATGTTGTGGCTGGCTCTGGTGCGATGGACTGGTATCTCGGCCCCTCCCTTCTTCGACATCTCGAGGAGGTGGAGATCGACTCGGACCACAACTTCTCTGACCCGCGCTTTCCAATTCAAAGGGTTGTCCGACCGCGCAAAAACGACCTTCATGACTACCGCGGCTATGCGGGCCAGATCGCAGGAGGGGTCTTGCGGGTAGGCGACGCGGTACTTGTGCTGCCATCGCGGCTTACGACAAAGATCCAGACCCTTGAGACGATGGATGGACCTCTTCGTGAGGCGTTCCCTCCGATGTCGGTCGTGATGAGAGTAGAGGATGACCTTGATATCTCTCGAGGGGATCTCATCTGTTCTCCCGCGAACCAGCCATTGATTAGCCAAAATCTCGCCGCAGTTGTCTGCTGGATGGCGGACGAGCCACTCCGGGCAGGCAGGCGCGTGGCGCTGAAGCATACGACGCGCTGGGTGCGTGCAGTTGTGCACGAGGTCCAGTTCAAGCGAGAAGTGAATACGCTCTTGCACGATAACGAGGCAAGCGAGCTCGCACTCAACGATATTGGTGGCATCACGCTACGAACGACCGAGCCGCTGTTTTTTGATCCCTACGAGCGCAACCGGACAACGGGCAGTTTCATCCTTGTCGACGAGAGTTCGAACGTGACCGTGGCAGCAGGGATGTTGACTGGCGAAGCCCGTTAGGGAGCTATTGAATCTGGCCTGTTACGTTCGAGGGTCGTCGTTTGGGAATCAAGGAGTTTGCCCTCCCGGCGAATTGGCCCTCGACTTGTAAGAGATGGTGCTCTAGTGGGTAGTCTGTTGCACGGAGCTCAGCTCGGCAGGTGGGGTCGGCGTTGGGTATAGCTCGTTCGCGCTGTCTTTGGTAGCGATGAACCCAAGTCGTTGGAGGTGATCCCTACGCCAGAAGGTGCCGTGGTGAACGAGGAGTATGACATCGTCATCATTGGAGGTGGCCCGGGAGGATATGCGGCAGCGCTCTATGGGGCCGCAGCAGGGCTTTCTATTGCGATGGTCGAGAAAGACAAGGCGGGTGGTACCTGCCTCCACCGGGGTTGCATTCCCGCGAAAGAGTTTCTTGAGACTGCAAGCGTCTACCGATCGGTAAAAAATGCCGCTGAATTTGGGATTTCCGCCGCTGATCCGTCCGTAGATTTTGCAATAAGCCAGGATCGAAAGGGCAAGATCGTTGAGCAGCTGTATCGCGGGCTCGCTGGAGCATTGCGCGGACGAAAGGTGAATGTCGTATCTGGCGTGGGCAAGATGCTTGCCGATCGCAGTGTCGAGGTCACCACAGAGGACGGAACTGTTTCAAAGTTGATTGGCGAGTTCGTTATTCTGGCATCCGGCTCGGCACCTCGATCAATTCCTGGGTTCGAGTCCGATGGCAGGAACATTCTGACCTCTGATGAAGTGCTCGACCTGCGCGCAATTCCTGCCTCAGTAGTCGTCATCGGCGGCGGCGCAATTGGCTGCGAGTTCGCATCAATGATGGCAGACCTTGGATCAAAGGTGACGTTGCTAGAGGCCATGCCCGGAATCTTGCCGGGATGTGACAATGATGTCGCGAATGTCGTGGTCAAGTCGTTTGAAAAACGCGGTATATCCGTCCGCACCGGAGTGGCCGTCAAGGGTCATGAGCCTCGCGCGAACGGTACCACGGTGCTTTTTGGAGAGAATGAGCGGGTCGATGTTGACGCCGTGATCGTTTCCGTCGGTCGCCGCCCATATTCGGACAACCTGCTGGCAGAGGGTACCGGTGTCGAAGTTGATGAACGCGGTTTCGTGCGTGTCGACGAATGGATGCGCACTGGTATTGACGGGGTTTTCGCAATCGGCGACCTTGTTGCGACCCCTCAGCTCGCTCATGTTGGCTTTGCCGAGGGTGTTCTTGTCATCAAAGAGATCATGCAAGAGCCCGCTGTTCCGGTTGATTATCGGAATGTACCTTGGTGCATCTATTGCCACCCGGAAGTTGCTTTTTGCGGAATGACCGAAGAGAGCGCCAAAGCGGCCGGATTTGATGTTGTCGTGAAGAAGGATCCCTTTGGCGGTAACGGTCGAGCCCGCATTGTGGGGGAGACAGACGGGCTCGTTAAAGTCATCGCCGAAAAGACCTCTGATGGTCGTGCCGGAAGACTTCTTGGTGTACATATGGTAGGGCCCTGGGTCACCGAACAGCTCGGCCAGGCCTATCTCTCCATCAACTGGGAGGCAACTCCCGATGAGATTTCACAGTTCATTCAGCCACATCCGTCCCTCTCCGAAACTTTCGGGGAGACGGTTTTAGCTCTCACAGGAAGGGGTCTCCACCTTGGCTGACATCATCATGCCGCAGCTCGGCGAGACGGTAACCGAAGGCACCATTGTTCGTTGGCTGAAGAAAGTTGGCGACAACGTACTCCAAGACGAGGCGCTCTTTGAGGTCTCTACAGACAAGGTCGACTCTGAGGTCCCATCTTCTGTATCGGGGGTACTCACTGAGATATTTGTGCAAGAGGGAGCAACTGTTGATGTCGGCGCTCGCCTCGCCGTCGTCGGCGACTCCTCTTCCGCGCCCGCACCAGCCCCAGCGCCAGCGCCAGCGCCCGCACCAGCGCCCGCACCAGCGCCCGCACCAGCCCCGGCTCCCGCGCCAGCTTCCGGCCCAGTACCTGCGCCCGCACCAGCCCCCGCGCCCGCCCCCGCTCCCGCGAGTACGTCGGCTGCCACATCGCCTCCGGAGGGATCTGGTGGTGGCGGCGGTGGCACGAGAGGAGCCCTCCTTTCTCCAGTTGTCCGGAAGTTGATTGCAGAAAATAACCTCGACCCAAGCGCGATTCCGGGGACGGGAATGGGCGGTCGAATAACTCGGGACGACGTGTTGAACTTCATCGATACCCGGACCACGAGTGCCCCCATGACGCCTGTACCAGTAGCGGCCCCGGCTCCAGCCCCTTCCGCGATGGCGGTATCGAACGCTGCTCCGGCTGTTGGGCTGTCAACTCCTCCGCCTCCACTTGGCGTGCGCGACGAGGTGATCCCGTTTACGGCAATTCGACGTGTGACCGCGGAGCACATGGTGAGATCAGTAGCCACCTCGGCGCATACGCTGGTCGCCCGCGAGGTCGATTTTGAGAATGTTGACCGGATTCGATCGCACTACCGAGATCGGTTCAAGGCGGAAGAGGGAGTCAGTTTGACCTATCTTCCCTTTATTTCGCGCGCAGTCGTTGACGTGCTTCGCGACTATCCGCACCTCAATTCTTCGGTTGGTGAGAATGCTCTCGTAGTCCACCGGGATATCCATATTGGCTACGCCGTCGACCTCGGAATCGAGGGATTGATCGTTCCTGTTGTGCATAACGCGGATGGTCAGTCGCTCCGGGGGATAGCGCGGTCCATCGCAGACATCGCGAGCCGAGCTCGTTCGAGGAAACTCTCTGCAGAGGATATCTCCGGCGGCACGTTCAGCATCACGAACCCGGGACCATACGGCACCTATATCACTGTTCCGATTATCGCCCAGCCACAGGTCGCGATCCTCTCGACTGACGGTGTGAAGCGCAAGCCAGTGGTCGTGACGTTGCCTGACGGGTCAGAGTCAATCGCGATTCATTCGGTTGGTATCTTGGCGCTTTCATTCGATCATCGGGCCGTCGATGGTGGTTATGCCGCGATGTTCATGCGAGACCTCGCGAATGTCATTGAGACGCGCGACTGGGCAGCCGAGCTCTAAGACCATCGCTGCGCTCCAGAGTTCGCCGATGACCCAGCGTCCCTTGCGAGTGCGCTGGCTGGGGCGTGTGCGGTATCGGGATGCCCACGCCCTGCAGCGGGCGCTGTTTAAGTGCGATGAAGATTACCTTCTCTTACTCGAACACCCCCACGTCTACACGCGGGGCGTTCGCACAAAACCTGAGCATCTACTCGATGATGTCGAGATGCTTGGAGCAGATCTGGTTGACACTGATCGTGGCGGAGATATTACGTACCACGGGCCTGGACAGCTCGTTGGCTACCCGATCATCTCGCTCTCGATGCGACCAAGAATCGTTCCGGACTATGTTCACGCGATTGAGCAACTGGTTATCGATACACTGGCGGAGCTGGGACTTTCAGATGTCGGGCGTTTGGGCGGTTATCCGGGTGTCTGGGTGGCGCCATCGAGTAACGAGCCGCGAAAGATCTGTGCCATTGGAGTGAGAGTGTCGCGGGGCAGGACAATGCACGGATTTGCACTCAATGTGAGCCCTTTGATGTCGATGTTTGAACATATCGTGCCCTGTGGACTCGAGGGCAGTGGACTGACCTCGCTCGTGCAAGAAGGCATCGACGCTCCGATGCTGTCCGTTATCGACATCATCATTGATCGGGCAAGGTTTCACCTCGGCGGAAATCCTGATTTCATGCGACCCGTGGAACGACAGGATGCGACTCCGGCGGAGTCTGCGGATTCGGTGGTAAAGGCTGAGAACGGCATCAGTCGGTTCGATCTGCATGATCATCCGGTTGTCCCCTGCGGCGATCACGTCATCGATCGCGTGGAGCTGAGGACGAGAGACAACCCTCCTTCACATCGTCGGCTCGCCTCGGCCGGGGTGGACACCAAGACCGCGGTGAAGATTTCCTCGCGTAAACCAGATTGGCTTCGTGTCGAGGCTGAGATGGGTAATGACTATCTCGCGCTTCGAAAGACGATGCGATCGCTCAACCTCGTCACCGTCTGCGAGGAGGCGGGCTGTCCAAATATCTATGAATGCTGGGCAGATGGAACTGCAACTTTTATGATCAATGGAGAGCGCTGTACAAGATCTTGCGGATTCTGCCTTGTCGATACGCGTCATCCGCTTGCTCTTGATCCGAGAGAACCCTCACGCGTCGCGGAGGCTGTCAAGGCGATGGGACTCAACTTCGCGGTTATCACGACCGTGGCGCGTGACGACCTCACGGATGGAGGTGCTGGAGCGTTCGCAGCGACGATCAACGCGGTCCGAAGAGTTAATCCCGCCACAGGTATCGAGGTGCTTATCTCCGACTGCAAAGGTGACGATCGCTCGCTGGCAACGATCTTTTCCGCTCGGCCAGATGTATTGAACCATAATCTCGAGACCGTGTTGCGTCTCCAGCGAGCGGCGCGACCCTCTGCTTCCTACGCCAGGTCTCTCTCGGTTCTCGCTCGCGCCAAGGAGGCTGGGCTCACCACCAAATCAGGAATCATCCTCGGCATGGGTGAGGAGCGCGATGAGGTCATCGCTGCATTGAACGATCTAGCTGCGGTGGGTGTGGATATTGTGACAATTGGCCAGTATCTGCGTCCCTCAGTGAGGCACCTGCCGGTGATTCGATACCTGGATCCCGAGGAGTTTGATGATCTCGCGGAAAGAGCCCGGGCGATGGGATTTTCCCATGTTGAGGCATCTCCTCTGACGCGTTCGAGTTATCACGCCAGGCAGGCTGCGTCTTCGATGAACCCAGTTGTCGTCAGAGCGTGATGACAACGGTTGATGATCGCGCGATCTCACTTGCAAGACGCTCTCGGTTCGCTCGGGTACGAGAAGAGATGGATCGACAGGCCATCGATGCTCTCTTGCTTTCGCTTGGTGCGGATCTTCCGTGGCTGAGTGGATACGAGGCGATGCCACTTGAGCGCCCAACGGTTCTGGTTGTGCCCAGGAACGGACTGGCAACGCTCGTTGTTCCGCGACTCGAGGCACCGCGAGTCCGTGTTGATGATGACCTGTTCCGGCTCCGTCCGTGGAATGAAGGCGAGAATCCCGTTGGAATTATCGCTGGATTGGCTGGCGATGCAAAAAATGTTGCGGTCTCTGACCGCATGTGGGCAAGCCTGGTTCTGAGCATTCGCGATGAATTGCCCTCCGCAGGGCTTATCCGAGCCTCACTCGTTACAGGACCAATTCGCGCGATCAAGGATGAACTCGAGATTGCGATGCTCAGAGCTGCTGGCGCTGCAGCAGACAAAGTTGCCGAGGCGCTTCTCGCTGGAGAGATTCGATTGATCGGTCGTAGCGAGGCTGACGTCTCGGGCGAGATTTCACAACGCCTGCGAGATGCGGGTCACTCGCGCGTCAATTTTGCGATCGTTGGCTCGGGTCCGAATGCGGCAAGCCCCCACCATGAGGCTGGAGGTCGCGTGATCGGTCGATCAGAGACCGTTGTCTGCGATTTTGGCGGTACCTGGTCTGGTGGTCATGATGTGGGTTATTGCTCGGACATCACGAGGACCGTGGTGACTGGGCCACCCTCCGAGGAGCTTGTCGAGCTCTATGGTGTGCTCCAAGAGGCGCAGGCCAAAGCGGTCGAGGCGGTTTCGATCGGTCGTAGGTGTGAAGATATTGACCGGGTCGGTCGCGAGGTCATTGATGCAGCTGGTTATGGCGAGTATTTCATTCACCGGATCGGCCATGGAATTGGTATTGAGGAGCACGAGGAACCGTACATCGTGAGCGGAAACCCTACGCGTCTTGTGGGTGGACACGCGTTTTCCGTGGAACCCGGGATATACCTTCCCGGTCGCATGGGAGCAAGACTCGAGGACATAGTGGTTGCGCACGAAGATGGAACCATACCTTGCAATGTTGTCGATCACGCGCTGCGTGTCGTCGAGGCCTAATCGAGCGACTCCACGACTCTTGGCCGAGGGTTCTTCGCGCACTCTGCCAATTTTGGAATCAACCTGTTAGACGACGATATTGACAAGATTCGGTGGGCGGGCAACAACGCGGTTCGGACTCTTGCCCGCAAGGGACGCGATGACCTGACCAGAGCCAAAAGCGATCGAAATTGCCTCCTGTTCGTCGATCGAAGCCGAGACCTCAATCCGATCACGGAGTTTCCCGTTGACCTGTACCACCATGGTCACCCGGTCTTCTTTTGCAAGGTCCGGATCGGCAAGAGGCCATGGGGCACAGTGGACGTGCGCATTGTTGCGGATTTCGAATGCCTCTGCGGCCAGGTGTGGAACCATCGGTGCCAGCAATCGAAGAAGAATGTCGATCGCCTCGTCGACGATCGCGCGATCCACGCCGATTCGGTTTGCCCGAGTGATCGCGTTGGTGAGACTCATGCATTCGGCGACCGCGGTGTTGAATCCGTAATGATCGAAGTCCTCGGTTACTTTCATGATGGTCTGATGAACGGTGCGAACGAGGAGTCTTGACTCGCCGTCGAGGTCCTTGGCTGCTGTTGCAGCAGCGCCATCGGAAGGTCCGCCATCGACTGCGAGCCGCCAGACTCGACGGAGATAGCGCGAGCATCCCTCGATGATCTCATTCGTCTGATCTCCCCAATCGATGTCATCGGTCGGGGGACCGACAAAGAGATGAAACAGGCGGAGGGCGTCTGCACCGATACTCGCGAAATATTCGTCCGGCGAGATGACGTTTCCCCGTGATTTCGACATAGCGCGACCGCCAAGGCGGACCATTCCCTGGCAGAACAGCTGTCCAAACGGTTCGCGGATCTCTTCCGGGGAGAGCCCTACGTCCCCAAGGACTCGAGTGAAAAAGCGCGAGTAGAGAAGATGCATGATCGCGTGGGTGATGCCGCCGATGTACTGGTCGACCGGCATGAAGTGACGGACAGCCTCGAAATTCACCGCTGTTTCAGTGTTGAAAGGGTCTGTGAACCGAAGGAAATACCACGACGAGTCGACAAAGGTATCCATGGTGTCCGTCTCGCGCCGCGCTGGCCCCCCGCATGTTGGACACGTCGTATGAAGAAAACCCGCGTGGGACATGAGAGGGGATTCACCGGTCGGCAGGAACTGCACGTCGCGCGGTAATAAAACGGGAAGTTGGTCGTCCGGAACCGCCACGATACCGTCTTTTTCACAGAAGACGACGGGGATTGGGCAGCCCCAGTAGCGCTGACGGCTGATGAGCCAGTCACGGAGGCGGTACTGCACTGATCGACTGCCAAATCCCCGAGATTCGAGCCACTCGATCGACCGTGCCTTTGCCGTCGCCACGTCGAGACCGTCGAGAAATCCACTGTTGATTTTGATTCCCTCGCCCGAGTAAGCGCCGTCTAGAAAATCGGGTGGTGTTGCAACCGTGCGCACGACCGGAAGACCGTAGATCTGTGCAAAATCAAAGTCGCGTTGGTCTTCCGCGGGTACTGCCATGATTGCACCCGTTCCATAGCTTGAGAGCACATAATCGGCGAGGTATATCGGGATCCGTTCATTGTTGTAGGGATTGATTGCAAAGCTGCCTGTGAAGGCCCCGCGTTTGGCGAGTTCGCCATCGGTGGACTGACGTTCGATATCAGACTCGGCAACCGCGAGCGCTTTGAGGGCATTGACTTCGTCACGTTGTTGGTCGGTCGTGAGGAGGTCAACGAGTGCGTGTTCGGGGGCGAGAACGAGATAGGTAGCTCCGAACCCGGTATCTGGACGTGTGGTGTATACCTCAATCGAAGTCTCCGGTAGTCCCTCGACTAAAAATCGGATACGAGCACCCTCTGATCGACCGATCCAGTTCCGCTGCATGGTTTTGACGCGCTCGGGCCAGTCAAGATCGTCAAGAGCGAAAAGGAGTTCATCCGAGTATTTCGTAATGCGAAGAAACCATTGCTCGAGGCTGCGCTTCTCGACGAGATCACCGGAACGTTCACAGGTACCGTCGCTCTCGACCTGCTCATTGGCAAGAACTGTCTGACACCCGGGGCACCAGTTGACCAATCCTCCCTTGCGGTATGCCAGATCGTTTTTGAGCAGATGCGTGAATATCATCTGATTGAATCGAATGTATTCAGCATCGTGGCTGCGGATCTCTCGCCGCCAGTCGTAGACGGCCCCGAGGCGCAGCACGCTTTGTTTCAGTTCGGCGATTCTTGCCTCGGTGTACTCAAGTGGGTGGGCGCCACCCTTTATTGCCGCATTCTCAGCAGGAAGCCCGAACGAATCAAACCCAAAGGGGGAGAGGACGCCGAACCCCTGCATTGTGCGATACCGGACAAGCACGTCGCCGAAGGTGTAGTTGCGAATATGGCCCTGGTGAGCCTGTCCACTTGGGTAGGGGTACATCGAAAGGACGTAGTACGGGGGTCGGACATCGTCGTTTTCGATCTCGTAGGTACCCTCTTGGATCCAGCGCTGTTGCCAGCGCGTCTCCACCTCTTCGAATTCATAGTGTTTCGCCACGGCAACAGGTTAGTGCCCATCTGCCAAAGACCTCTGATTGGTTCTGTTCAAAGCGAAATGATTAAGGACAGTGTGTCAACAATTTCGAATGTTGAGATGCGATCGTCAATGGAGCGGCTCATGCGAGACCGGACTGCTACGGCTTTTCCCCTACGTCGATCGGGCGGACAACTTCGTCGGTGAAGTCAAGCTTGTCTGTTTCAGACTTCGCGTCGATGCGGATCAGATAGGGCAACGAAATTAGTCCCGCAACCGCAAGTGGCACGCCACTGATGTACCACGACCAGCGCGGCCCAAGGTGTTGGCCCACATATCCAACGACGGGACCACCAATTGGCGTGGAACCCACCCAGGCCACCGACCAAAGCGCCATGACTCGTCCGCGCATCGATGGGGCGGCCGCCATCTGCATCTTTGTCTTTGATATGGCGTTAAAGGACACGCTGCCGTATCCGACGAGCACCATCGCCGGATATTCCAGCATCAGGCTCGGGCTTGCACCAGCTAGGACGCAGGTGGCTCCCCAACCGATTGCAGCGTATGCAAGGCCGCGGTACGTCGCTTGGGGTCTTGCTGCAGTAACGAGACCACCGATGACCGCACCGATCCCGACGCAGGCAAAGAGCGTTCCGTATGTGTTGCCATTGCCGTTGAAGGTCTTCTGCGCGATTAGTGGAATAGTGACCTGAAACTCCCATGTGAGCGTGCCAGCAACGATGAGCAGAAGAAGGGGAACAAGGAGTTCGGATCGATCGAGAACGTGTCGAAGGCCTGCCCGGATCTGACCTCGTTCGCGCACTGGGTGGATCGCGACCTCAAGATCCTGGACGCGAATAAACGCCAGCGTGATGAGAACCACAACAAATGAGAGGGCATTCACGGCGAAGCATGTTCCAACCCCAAAGCCCGCGATGACGAGTCCCGCAAAACCCGGACCGATAACGCGTCCGGCATTGATCATGACGGAGTTGAGCGATACCGCGTTGGAGAGCTCACTGATGGGAACCAGATCAGAGAGAATCACCTGCCGCGCTGGATTATCGACCACCTGAATCAGGCCGAGTCCGAGCGCCATAAGGTCGATCAGGAGGATATTTGCCCGGCCATCGATTACCACCCAGGCGAGCACGCCGCACAGAGCACCTGAAGCGGTGTTCGTGAAATAGAGCATCTTGATCCGGCTGAATCGGTCGACGACGAGGCCGCCCACAGGTCCGAGAAGCAGCATCGGGAGGGTCCGGATCGCCATCAGGAGCCCAAGATCGGTTCCACTCCCGGTGAGGTGCAAGACGAGAAATGCCTGGGCGACACTTTGCATCCATGACCCCGCAATAGAGATCATCTGCCCAAAGAAGTACATCGTGAAGTTGCGATAGGCAAATGAAGAGAGTGACGAAGGGCGGTGGAATCGCCGCGCCCGCTCGGATGACCCCTCGACTTGTCGGTCGGTCAAGGTTCAGCCCCCCATTGAAAGGTTCGACTATCTAACTAGCTTGCCATCTCGGTGCCGCAAAGGCCAAAAAAGTCCCGCTCAGTATGTGTAGGTCGAACCGCAACGTTTGTTGGCGTGTTCCTGGCGTGATATTGACATGAGGTTGTTCGTTGTCTGCCGCGCTCGTCATTTGTAATGTCACGATCTCGACCGCTTGAGAGGTCCGTGCAAAACGGTGCTAATACGTTCTGATCTCGCCAAGGCATTTTTATGATTTCGCAGTCCTGACGTGAGAGATTATCGCGTTGCAATTCGGGCGCGGTTTTTGAGGAATCCTTCTCGCTTACTGAGACTCGCGTAATAGAGTGACATTCTCCGTCAACTATGGGATAATGTCACATGATCAAGACACGTACACCTCAGCGGGACTTCGAAGGCATGGAGGCACGACGAAAGCGGGCGGCCAAGCTCTTTACGAAGGGC
>DATKRV010000078.1:0-16614 GCA_035532075.1 Acidimicrobiales bacterium
CCGATTGTAGACATCCGTGAGGAGGTCCCAGTCCGTTGCGTACGAACCGGGCGACGACGTGCCCATCTCGAGTGCAGTTCCAAGTACTTCAATTGCAGTGGCGAGACTCTCCTCGCCTGAACTCATCGACGTCGATTCAACCCGACGCAGCGCCCCTTCGGCACGAGCCAAGATTCGTGTGGGCAGTTGGGATGAGAGCGGACGAATAATCTGCCGGAACGCCTCCACCGTGTCCTCGCGTCGGAATGTCCATCTTGCAACAAAAGAACGCGAACCCTCGATGGAGTCTCCGCCTTCAACCAACCCGTGATCATCGACCGCGACCATCGCTGCCGACAATGAGCCATTCAGAACGATCAGCACCCACGAATCGACCAATTCCTCGCGTTTTGAGATATCAATACCCTGTATCCCTTTTGGGAGGCCGCCCACGTCACCAGGAAAACCGACCACGACGGTCGCACCAGTTGCCGCAAAAGCTGCGTACCGTCTTGCCTCAAGTTCGAAATAGGCACGGCGCTGAAAAAGTGCGAGTATGAAACTTGACTGCAGATTCGAGGTACCTTCAACAAAATCTCCCGCAATAGCCGAGGCAAACGACCTCTTCATTGCTTCGCAAATCGCACCGACGCTACGTTTTGAAAGCCAACGCGAAGGAGACGACGCGAGAGTACCTGCTGTCATGACGCACCGCCGCTCGCAAAATAGCGACCCGCCTGTGACTCCAACGCCCTTGGCATACGGCTATGTTACCCCAGCATTACGAATCGAGGTCATTGCCGCAGACTCAAAGGCCCGAAGAACAACCCTTTGCGAGGATCGAACGACGCTCGACCGAGTGCGAGGCGGATCGGCGTGTCGTTTCGAGCATCGGATCTCATGCACGACACGGTTCAACTCCCACATTGCGTCTCATTACCCATAGGTGAAACTTCCCAGTTGCACTCTCGATCGTTCGACCGACCTCTTCGGTATCACAGCCTTACTCAGGGCTCCGCTGCTACTCTAATTCCATGGGTGTAATTCACATTTACGAAAAAGACGAAGTACTCCCTGATCTTGCGCCGCTGATCTATCGGCAACGTCTGGTGATTGAAGGACATTGCCCAAAACCGATCACCGCACCGGAGATCGAGTGCTATCTCAGGACGCTTTCGGTCGTATGTTGCATGCAACGCCTCAACGAGCCGGTCACACACAGTTCCGATAAATACGGATGGGCCGGCTGGGTGCACTGGGAGGCATCTGGTGCGCACCTCTACGCCTGGGAAAAGCCGCTGCTCTTCTTTAGCGTCGACATCTATACCTGTGCTGAGTTTGACAAGAAAAAGGTCACCGAATTTACGAGCGCCTTCTTTGCCGCCAAGGAGGTCGTGGCCAAGGAGTTTTGACAAGGTCTCCTCTCAAATGAATCCGACTCCTCACGCATTCGAGATCAAAGAGCTCATTGCCTCTTCGATCGATGTGTCAGCACCAGAGCCTTTTGGAACTTATCTTTTCGCTTATGACGAGCAAGGCGCCGAAATTGCGCGTGATCTTGAACGCACCGTCTTCCTTGAAGCCTTCAACAACACCTCGTCTTTGCTCTTTGATGAGTACCATCGCTTTGAGCGCGCGAGCATCTTCATTTGCGTCATCGACCACCGACGCCGAGAGTGCGCGGGAATGATGCGGGTAATTCTTCCGGTCAGAGGTGGACCGGGACTCAAGAGCCTTCTCGATGTAGAGCCAATCTGGAAAAGAAGCGCTGCGACACTATTCGAAGAGGCAGGTTTGGAATACGACCCCGACCAATCTTGGGACATTGCTACGCTCGCCGTTGCACGCGAATATCGCACCGCTGCCTCGCTCGGCTTGATGCACATCGGCCTCTATCAGGCGATCGCTCGGCTCGGACGACATTTTGGGGTGAAGTGGCTCGTCGCTATCTTGGACTATGCCGTCTATCGTCTCATCCGCCTCCAACTTCGGCGTTGTTTCGTCGCTCTTGCAGAAGAACGTTCGTACCTGGGATCAGCACGAAGCGTTCCGGCATGTTGTGCACTTCAGATTGCCGAGGCTGAGACCAGAGAGAATGACTCGATACTTCACGAACTGATCTATGTCGGCTCGACGATCAAACCCGCGCTGAGACAGTTAGACCTATCTTCAGCTATCGGTCGGGTTGAGGAACTCGTCGACGTCAGTTCATCGAGCAACGACAGGAGGCAAGCACCGAGAATTCCACGATGAAATACCGGCGCTGACAACAAAAAGACAGGTCATGCCCCGTGCCTGAGTGAAACCAACTCCACAGAGTCGCGGACTTCATCACTGCTTACCTGATCAAGGGTTGCTCCGCTACGGCGGACCGACAACAGGTTCAAGACATGAGGGAGCTGATCGATACGCGCAGGACGGGCGTAGAGATAGCCCTGCGCCACCGAACAGCCGACCGCACGAAGCCGTCTTGCCTGGTCCATCGTCTCGACCCCTTCGACGACGGTCCGGATGCCAAGCGCGTTGGCCATTACGACGATCGCCGCGACGAGTGATTCCGAAACAGTATTTTCCTCGCTCAATGGTTCGACGAAACTGCGATCGATCTTCAGTACATCAAACGGAAGGCGCTGCAAATACGATAGTGACGAATATTGCGTTCCAAAATCGTCTACCGCAAGCGTGATTCCAAGCTCGCGAAGCGCATTGAGTGTCTTTATCGCGCACTCGGGATCTCTGATGATCTCTGACTCGGTGAGTTCTAGACACAGCGATGAAGCTGACAATCCATGAATCGCCAACATGTGAGTGACGCGCTGAACCAAAAGTTCGTCGCGGAGCTGGTTGACAGAGAGATTTACTGAGACCGTTAGATGCTCCATACCGGGCGTCTTGCGACTTTCCGCGAGTACACGAAGTGCCTCGTTGAGCACCCATATGCCGAGCTCGTTGATGAGTTCGGTCTCCTCGGCAAGATGGATGAAGCGACTAGGGAGAAGGACGCCAAAGGTGGGATGCGACCACCGAACCAACGCCTCCATGCCGAGTACCTGATGATCTTTCATCTCCACGATTGGCTGGAAGACGAGTTGAAGCTCTCCCCTGCGCACTGCGTGTCGCAGGTCGCGTTCAAGTTCGACTCGCTCAAGAACGCTCGTACGCATCGACTCTTCGTAGACCGCTATCGAATCCCGACCACCGTCTTTCGCCTGATACATCGCGGTATCGGCTTCGCGAAGAAGAATCTCGACTTCATTAAACCCGACTCTCGCTCGAGCACCCTGATTCGGCTGAGCGAATGCGAGTCCAATGCTTGCTGAGATGACAAATTCGACCTCGGCAACATTAAATGGTTCTCTGAAAGTTCGGCGAATTTGGTTCGCAAACTCGCTCGCGCTCTCGACAGAGACAACCTCGCCAAGAACGACAACAAACTCGTCTCCTCCTATTCTCGTGACTAAATCGTCCGGTCGGACACTTGCCTGCAGGCGTCGGGCAACTTCGACGAGGAGCGCGTCACCTTGAGCATGTCCAAGAGTGTCATTAATGAGTTTGAAGCGGTCAAGATCGAGAAAGAGAACACCGATCTTCTCCTCCCCTTCAAGCGAAAGACCCTCGAGAGCTCTTTCGAGATAACGCTCCAAATATCGGCGATTCGGGAGTCCTGTCAAGGCGTCGTGCATCGCCTGATGCTGCAACCTTGACTCTGATCTTTCGACGTCATACAACGCGCGGACAATTTGCAATATTGCAATTCCGCTCAACAGCATCACCGTGATGAACAGACCGAGGCGGGTGTCAAAATTCTCATTTTGCAACCGGAGAAAGAGAAGGGACGGGGTACCGAGACCAATCGCGACGAGTACGACTCTCGTCGGGTTCCAAGGTTCACTTCCCTCAAGTCTTGGGGTGAAAAGTGTCTTCATCGAAGGTTCGAGCATCGCCGCTGTAACCGCGGCATAGGAGACGATGAAGGGAATATTTACAAGAACGTGTGCTGAGGCCACCAAATGCAGCTCGGCACACAGCTGAAAGATGTCACCAACAAAGAGCCAGACCAGCGAGATGAAAACCAACCTCTCGCTCTCGGATCTCTGGTGGCCGGGTGAAAAGGCAATCTGAAAGTTGGCAACGAGCAAAAATGCCGCGATTGCAGGATACGAAACCAGAATAATCCGCACCGAGTTAGGAGTTCCACTTCGACCGAGAATGGGTTCAATAAGGAATACCCATGAGACTGCAAGCAGCGCGAGCGCAGCGATACCGCCGTCGTAGAAGACCCCAAAGCGTCGCCTCTTCGCGTGTGGGCGTGAGATCAAAAAGCCGTAGAGCGCGACCATCAAGAGCGCATATCCGATGAGAGAAAGAAAGTCAGGATCAAGATTTCGATGAACCGTTAGGTTGCCAAGGGTATTGAAACGCACCCGCAAGACTCCCTCAACGACAAACAGAGACAGGGCGACCACAACCATCGCCCATGGCCACGCCGGTTTGGGCCGATACTTCTTCATCCCGAACAAAGCCGCGGATAGCGCCGCGACCGAGACGAGACCGAGGACCCAGGGGCCTGCAACGGGTACAAAATCAAGGATGACCGCGATGAATGCAAGAGAACCGATGACCGAGCGACGACGCGACGCATCGGGAGACGGTGCCGTATCCGCCTCAGGTACCCAGTCCGCTCCACATGGCACCAAAATGGTGTCAAAATCGGCGTCTCTCATTTTCCCGCTCATCAGCGTCTCTAACGGCACCAAAAGGCGTGAACTTGAGGAGATCCGCCACCCGAAGGTAATGACGAACTCGACGTTGTCGCGCAAGCTCGCGACCGCCGCGGGTCAGTTTCCAGATACGCCGCACCGCCAATTCCGTCAATATCTCATGGTAGATGGGGTAATTCGTCATCAATGCGAGGCGGCAATACGTGAAACTGTGAGGGCAGAACCCTCTCTTTCGCTGATCGTCCACGCGGCGACGTGTGAGGCGAATGTTCCAGATACACGCCAGTGGCCGCAGCACAGGCTTTAGGTCGCAACTCGGGATAACGACATTTGTCGCGGGTTCTCCACGAATCTGAGACACAAAAATTCCGGACGCGCCGCGTTATGATCAAACCAGAATGGACACCGCGGATCTCCTTGCAATTCTCCAAAGGCGCATCATAGAGACCGCGCGCGATCGCGACCGACTCGATGAAGCTGTCACCGCGCTCGATGGCGAAATCGCAAAGCTCGAGACCGATGAAATGGCCGTAAGACGCCTCGTCTCAATCTTCAGCGAGTCCGAGCCTCCAGCCACGGTGACCGGTAGCCGCGGTGCTCAAATACCTGCAGAGGACGACGAAGATCACCCCCGGGAGGGCATGGTCGTACGATGGCCGTCCGGTCCCGGTTACACCAAGCCCCTCAAGGTCAAGAAGGCCAAGACATGGGCATGGTACAAGTTTGATACCGCGGATTGGTATCTCGATACCCTCAAAGAGATCGCGAGACAGACCGGTCTTTCCGATCGAACAATTGGCGTGGAAATGGCAATCGAGGGGATGACCGGAGCGCTCTGCTCAAGCGTAGATGCAGCGATCTATGCACTGACAAATACCATCGAACGCACTGCGGGCATTCCCGATGACAGGCGGACTCCGAGTCATCTTGCGAGCTGGTCAAAACTCGCCGCTGAGGCCAGGTACCTCGACATCGAACTTGCGAGTTCGCTGAGCATTTCGAACGCGCTCATCGGTGAGCATTCCGAGACCCCACAGGGTTGGCTCGCCCAGCTCCAAATTCTTCGAAACCGGTCGAGTCGCGAGGACATCACGGTAATCAGGAACAGTGACCACGAGGAGCCTCAAGAGCTGTGTATTGACGTTCCCGCGCAAGGTCCGATGCCGATCCTTGAATATCTCTCCCGATGCCGAGACCTTGTTGAAGAACTCCTGGAAACCATCTTTTACGACGTCTCTGCGGTCAAGAGGGGCAGAGCGGCGCAATCGAACACCGATCGACTGCACGCCCAGGCCGAGCGCGACCTTGAACGTCTTCTCCCAGACAACTAAAACGACATTTCGCCGCGTCACGCAATACGTGACTGTGCCTGAAAATTTGTCGGCATGGGAAGAGTCAACGTACACAGCGGTCCTCCAACCTCTCCGAAAAAGTTCCTCAAAGTTGCTCAGGTTTAGTCGTTACATCCTTTGAGACGGCCTGTCGTCGACCATGTTTACCCAGGTGGAATATGAGAGAAAGCATTCGAAGATGTTAGGAATCTCGTTGTCAAAGTCGAAGGCGCGTTTGAAACTCGTATTGCCTCCCGACGAGGCGAACAGGCTCGCCTCTCTTTATTTCCTTGGCATTCTCGATAGCCCGCCACAAGAGCCCTTTGATCGCATAGCGCGAATCGCCCAACGACTTTTTGCTGTTCCGATTGCCATCATCAGCTTTGTCGACGCAGATCGCGACTGGTTTAAGTCAAGTATTGGAGTCGACGAGTCTGAGATTCCGCGAGCGGCGTCCTTTTCCAGCCATACCATCTTGAACCACGACGTCCTTGTGGTCCCCGACACGAAAACGGACCTGCGATTTTTCGATAACCCTCTCGTACGCGGAACCTCTGCGATCAGGTTCTACGCCGGTTGCTCAGTACGATCTTGCAACGGCGCGAACATTGGCGCTCTCAGCATTATGGATATCGTTCCCCGCGCGTTTACCGCGGATGAGGCGAGTGCGCTTCAAGACCTTGCCGCCACCGTCGAACACGAAATCGGCTCAAGTGAACCGAGTCTCGTCGACGAACTTACTGGTCTGATGAACCGACGCGGTCTGAGCCTTATCTCAAGTCACATCGTTCCTCGCGCAAGCCGCAACGGCGAGACGCTGAGCATGCTTTCTCTTGACATCAAAGGGCTTGACGATCTGAATCGAGAGTTTGGTCGTTCATTTGGCGACTCGGCACTCATTATGATCGCTGATGTTCTCCATGAAACCTTGCGTAGTGCCGACATCCCCGCACGGATGAGGGGCGACGACTTCGCAATCCTGCTGCCGGATACGGGGAAAAAAGAGGCGTCGGCCGTCATTTCGCGTATCCAACGCGAAATCGAAAGACGTCAAGCGTGCCAGCTCCTACCTTCAGGAATCTCACTTCGAATCTCCCAGGCAACGCTCGATCCCTCAGCCGAAGATTTCAGTCTTGAAGGACTTATCGCGGTCGCTGACGTAGGTTCCTAGGCGGCCAAGATCTCGCGCACACTGTCGCTCAATTGTTGATCGACCCGAAGATTCGCTGCGCGACGTCCGTAAGAGGACGCTCCGACCTTCGACTGGCTGGCCAACGCCCCGGAAAGGTCCGCTGGACAGAGCGTTGTCCCGCTCAGCACAAAAGGCATCACGTTCATTTTGAATCTTCAAGCGTTGACTGCCGAAGGGCCAGAGGTGAGGTTGAAGCTCCGTAGCTCTGGTTGGCCTTTGGCCAGAGGTGTCGCTGCCTGCGCGTCACATTCTGAAACCTCGGTATCTGCGGAGATCTCGACCGCCGACCCTGTCAAATTTCCAGTTTTCCTGAACCCCCGGTAACGTCGGGCGCCAATCGATTCGCCCCGGGTTTCACAGAGAGTCATGGGTGCTCATGAATTGCTAGCCCGTCTCAAGACTTGACGGTGCGAGACACAGGATCCAGGCGACAACACGCGTTCTCGCGCGACCTGCCGAGACGAGCTACTTGCACCACCAGATTCCGCCCGTATCCCAACGATCGCGACGCTCCTAACCCAGGGTCTACAGGTGATCCCCTCTCGCGTCAGAGTGCCGGAGGATGGATGGAATGTGGGTCTTCAAAGGCTATCTAGTCCGTGGTTCATGGCCAACCCAGAGCGCATTTACGTGAACTCCCCACGATGGCGAACAGGGCCGGCCTTTCGATATTGACCAGCGACAGCGAAGAAGATTCAATGAGAGACACTCGAACCGATCTCGATCAGCAATCTCGGACTTCGGTGTCCATGAACCATAGATGATCACGTAGCCTTGGCCATCATGGCGACCCCACCTGACTCGACACATGTTCTCGCAACTACCCGAGCAAACGAAATTCGAGATGCGCGCGCCAGGCTCACTGACGCAGTACTCAAAGGGACTCTCGCAGCGGCAGAATTTTCCACCCAATATGCGAAAGTCTGTGACCACTGGCTCGCATCGCTGTTCGACGAAGCGACCGCAGGAAGGTCACGGGGCTGCACTCTCGTCGCGGTTGGAGGATACGGTCGCGGCGAGTTGACGCCGGGAAGCGACCTTGACCTTGTCCTGCTCCACAAGGGAAGGCGGCACCACGAGGAGATCGCGAACGCCATCTGGTATGCGGTCTGGGATAGCGGAATTCGCCTTGATCACAGCGTGCGAACGAGAAAAGAAGCGGTCTCGATGGCGAGAGAGAACCTCAAGGTAATGCTCGGTCTCCTTGATGGGCGCGTCATCGCAGGCGACGAAGAACTCGCGAGACCCGTCTTCGCGACAACACACGATCTCTGGCGCCGCGAATGGGAGCGCTATCTTCCCGAACTTGAAGAGTCGGTCACAATAAGACACAGGGCCTCGGGCGAATTGGCGTTCCTCCTTGAACCCGATCTCAAACTCTCCGAAGGTGGTCTTCGCGACATCGGGGTACTGCGTGCGTTCGGTGAGGCGCTTCCTGAAATCGGCGAACTCGCGACATCGGTGCAGGTGCGCACGGCAGAACGCACGATTGTCGCGGCGCGCGTCGCCGTGCAGTGTCGCACCTCGGCCGCAGGTGACCGGCTCTTGCTCCAGGAGCAGGACCAGGTGGCCGAGACGCTCGGTTACGAAGACGCCGACCGGCTGATGGCAGCGATAGCCGAGGCAGGAAGGGCGATCACGGCCGCGGGGAACGAGGGCTGGAGACGCATCCGGCTGTTTGAACAACCCGGCAACCAGACGGACTCGACAGACACCGAACTTGGTTCGGGGGTGACTTGGAGACGCGGCGAGATCGCGCTGCGTGCAGATGCAGATCTCGCGCATCATCCCGAACTCACGATGAAGGTTGCACTTGCTGCGGCAGAGCGCAATGCGCTTATCGAGCACGCGACGCTCGATCGACTCGAGCGAGAGACACCAGTTCCCTCGGCCCCCTGGTCAGACGAACTGCGCAACGCGTTCATCGCACTTTTGCAGACCGGAGACGCCCTTGTTCCCGTGATCGAGTCGCTAGATCAACGGAGGCTCTTCGAGCGGTTCATTCCCGAATGGACAAACGTCCGCAATAGGCCGCAACGAAACGCCTATCACCGCTTCACCGTCGATCGCCATCTGCTCGAGGCGATCGCGCGCTCTTCGGAGCATCTCGGCTCCGTTGGTCATCCTGATCTATTGGTTATGGCGGCAATGCTGCATGACATGGGCAAAGGTACTCCAGGAGACCACTCCGAGGTCGGCATGAAACTCGCAGCGACGATTGCGACGCGCATGGGTTTTGACGACCGAGATGTCGCGACGCTTGTGCGCCTCGTTCAGTACCACCTCGTGCTGCCAGAATGTGCGACGCGGCGCGACATTGATGATCCAGCGACGGCCGCGCTTGTCGCCAAGCTGGTCGGAGACCACAACACGCTTGAGCTGCTTGCCGCGCTCACCGAGGCAGATGGACAGGCGACCGGTACCTCCGCATGGGGGCCGTGGAAATCAGAGCTTGTCGCCAATCTTGTCCAACATGTCGAAGCGATCTTTGACGGCACCAAGCCCCCGGAACCTCAGTGGTTCGTGCCCACCGCCGAGCAGCTCGAGCTCTTGGAACGTCACGAGATCGCGCTCTTCGCGCAGGGCCGCCACGTGACGGTCGTCGCTCCGGATCGAACAGGAATGCTTGCCGCAGTCACCGGTGCACTTGCGCTCAACGGATGCAATGTGCGCCGTGCAACTGCGGTCGAGGGGATCCCAGGCATGGCACTTGAAAGTTTCGATATCGAACCGACATTTGATCGACCCGTTGACTGGAGTCGCGTGGAACAGCAGGTCATCGATGGACTTTCGAACGCAAAGCCATTTGGCGAACTGCTTCGCGAGCGCGACGACACCTATGCACCTCGCCGGCCGTCATCTGCCTATCCCACGAAGACCCATGTAAAGATCGTCAATGACGTCTCAGATCGCGCCTCGATCATCGAGGTTCGCGCAAATGACCGCCTCGGACTGTTGCACCACATCACCACGGTCCTTGCCGGCCAGGGCATCGACGTCGTCTCAGCTCTTGTTGACACCCTTGGCCACGAGGTGATTGACACCTTTTATGTGCTCGATCGCGAGGGCCACAAGTTGAGCGACCCGATCATCATGAACGAAGTCACCGCCGCGCTTGAAGGGGTCATTTCGACCGACCAGGCCGACGAGGGGAATCCTCCACCAGCGGGTCCGAACGGTCCGAAACAGCGCTGACCGGCAGCTTTATGGCAGCGATTGGCGAGAATTGAGCGTCCTTTTCCGCCTGTGACCAGCATTTTCATCTTTTATGGGACCATATTGGCGCAGATCGCGGGTAAAATAACAACTATGTGATCAATCACCCGACGTACGGTTCGCGAGACCGGAGCGGGATGTCGCTCGGATGGAACGCAGTTTCCCCGAGACGACCGCCTTCATTCAATGGTGCTCTCGTTTCGCGCACCTCGTCACCTTCGTCGAACGCGCATGACCGCGCAAAAAAGGAGCTGCCTGTCGCACCAGCCAAGGGCCACCCCCGTCTGCACCTCGTAGGGCAATAGCCCACGGTCCGAACGCCCTACCGGCTTCGCGACCCCGAGTCGCATGCATCAAGACGGCCTGCCCGCATCCTTACCCACCTGGAACCACCTGGTTTTCCAAGATCCAAGGAGGCAAGATGCACAAGCACCCTTTGCTCGCATTCGCCACTGCAACCCTTGGCCTCTCTATTGGGGCCACCGCACTAGGCGTCTCAGACGCCTCAGCGACACCAGTTACGAACCACCGACTCACAAATGGTGGACTAAAGCTCGACTCGCGCCATGCGGCGAGGGACCGTCGGGTCCGGCTCTCACGACTGGGTCATGCCCGGGCGGAAATTTCGGCCATCTTTTCAAAGACGGGACCGGTCGATTTTCTCGTTCCAAGACTTGTACGCCTTCGCGCCCTTGCGAGCACTTCGACAGATGGACACATCTGGGCAAAGCTCAGAGCGTGTGAGTCGGGCAATAACTACGGCGAGAACTCAGGAAATGGGTTCTATGGCGCGTACCAGTTCACAATCACTTCGTGGACCCAAGTCGGAGAGAGCGGATTTCCGAACCTCGCACCTCGCGCCGTACAAGACGAGGCAGCACGACGCCTGAGGACGGTTCAGGGATGGCAAGCATGGCCCACGTGCTCGGCCATGCTTGGATACACGTAACCGCATTCCACCCTTCGCGCGCACGGTCACTGCTACCCGTGCGTCGGGCGCAAAGTCGTTCCGTTGACACCTCGGTGAAATGGTCAATCGTCACTCTTGGGGCACGGAAGGGGCGATGTGCGAGGTACTGTACATAGGGACTCCGGTCGTAAGAATCCAGTCCTAATCTGGTGGGCTGGCATACGCAATGAAGGTGGTGTCCGTTGTCCGAGCGAGTTCCCCGACTCGACGAGCAAATCGCACTGACGTTTGATGACGTTTTGCTGCTCCCCCAGGCCTCAGACCTGATGCCCTCCGAGGCCGAGACGAAGACGAAGCTGTGCGAGCGTCTCGAACTCAATATTCCGCTGTTATCCGCGGCCATGGATACCGTCACCGAATCGCGTCTTGCCATTGCGCTTGCACGGCTCGGTGGCCTTGGCATTGTTCATCGCAACATGTCCGCAGAGCATCAGGCCCAAGAGATCGACAAGGTAAAGCGTTCCGAGGCCGGTATGGTCACCAACCCGGTCAAGATTCGACCAGATCAGCTCGTCGCCGAGGCGCTCGCCGTCATGTCGCATTTTCACATCTCTGGCGTACCTGTCGTCGACGAGATGGACCGGCTCGTCGGAATCATCACCAATCGCGATCTTCGCTTTCATGAGAACCTGACGGTTCCCATCCATGAGGTGATGACCAAAGAGGGACTCATCACTGCGCCGGTTGGCACGACGCTCGAACAGGCGCGTCGCATCCTCCAAGGTGCCAAGGTCGAGAAGCTTCCGATTACCGACTCTCGTGGGACCCTTCGCGGCCTTATCACCGTAAAGGACATCACCAAGCAAGAGCTTTATCCAAACGCATGCAAAGACCGCGATGGACGTCTTCGCGTCGGCGCGGCAATCGGTGTGGGAGCCGACGGAATTGCCCGTGCCAAGGCGCTCATTGAGGCAGAGATCGACGTGATCTGCGTCGACACTGCGCATGGACAGTCACAACGGGTCATCGAGGCCGTCCGTCAACTCCGAGCGATCTGGCCAGATGGTGTCATCGTGGCGGGAAACGTCGCTACCCCCGAGGCAACCCGAGCGCTCGCTGAGGCAGGTGCTGACGTTGTCAAGGTCGGGGTCGGACCGGGCGCTATCTGCACGACACGCGTCGTGACCGGTATCGGTGTACCGCAGTGGACCGCGGTCCACCAGTGCGCGTCAGCGGCGCGCGAGTATCACGTCGGGATTATCGCAGATGGCGGAATCCGCTACTCCGGAGATATCGCCAAAGCGATCGGTGCGGGCGCGCATGCCGTCATGCTCGGGAGTCTTTTCGCCGGAGTCGATGAAAGTCCGGGCGAGATCATCATGATCGGCAACCAGCCGAGAAAGATGTATCGAGGAATGGGCTCGATGGGAGCAATGTCCTCACGCTCGTTCTCCAAAGACCGTTACGCGCAAGAGGACATCATCGACGCGGAGAAAGTGGTTCCTGAGGGAGTCGAGGGCAACGTCGCCTACCGCGGACCGATGCATGAAGTTGTCCACCAACTCGTCGGAGGCCTGCGTCAGGCAATGGGCTATTGCGGAACCCGCACGATCGGCGAACTTCGCGAACGGGCAAAGTTCATCCGTGTCACACCAATGGCGAATCGCGAGAACCACCCGCACGATCTCTCGGGTGTCGTCGACGCTCCCAACTACTGGGCGAGCGAGCTCTAGAACACAAGATCTCCCCGCTCTTGGCGCCTTTCCTCGCCAGTTCGGGCGCTCAGAACAAGCAACTACGCTTTGCCTACCGAGTTCAAGGATCCTCTGTCGAAGGACCAAACAAGGAAGTTCATCAACCCAACGCATCTCTGACACTGCAACGAGGGCACGAGAACATGCATATCTCCGCAAAGGTCGAATACGCCGTACGCGCACTACTCGTGCTCACCGCGGCAGACGGAGGTCCGCTCTCGGGCTCTGCCCTCGCGAACGCGCAGGAGCTACCCCCGAAGTTCCTCGACGGAATCCTTGCCGAATTACGGCGAAGCAACATCATCGTCAGCCAGCGCGGATCAGATGGTGGATACCGTCTCGCTCGCGACGCGTCTTGTATCGCGCTTGCGGACATCATTCGCGCGATCGACGGACCTCTTGCGGCGGTTCGGGGGGAGCACCCCGAGGTGACATCGTATGAGGGCGACGCGGTGCACCTGCAAGATATCTGGATTGCGATTCGCGCCACGCTGCGCAGCGTGCTCGAGACCACGACGCTTGCCGACGTTGTCTCTGGCAGATTGCCGGCAAATGTCAAGAAACTCGTCGCTGATCCCGACTCTTGGATCTCTCGCTAGCTCAACACCATTTGGAGGCACCTATGCGTGCGGTCATCTACACAACGCCCGGCGGACCCGAGGTCCTCACGCTTGTCGATCGCGAGATCCCGACGCCAGGCCCGGGAGAGTTGCTCGTACGCGTGCACGTCTCGGGGGTGAATCCAACGGACTGGAGGTCCCGGCGGGCACCGGGTGGCTCTCTTGCCTATCCCGAGATCGTTCCCAACCAAGATGGCTCGGGAGTGATCACTGCCGTTGGCAAGGGTGTCTCTGACGACCGCATCGGTGAACGCGTCTGGATCTACGAGGCCTGCTACGGGCGAGCTTTTGGAACCGCGCAGGAGTACCTCGCAATCGACGAGAAAAAGGCGGTCAAGCTTCCCGGTGACGCGAACTTTGACCTTGGCGCCTCGCTCGGGATCCCGGCACTCACCGCACATCGCTGTCTCAGCGTCGGCGAGCAGCGTCGCGCGCGACTCGGCCCAAAGACGCTCAAGGGCGAGACCATCCTTGTCGCAGGCGGAGCCGGCGCCGTCGGTCACTTTGCGATCCAGCTCGCCCGCTGGTCAGGCGCGCGCGTGATTTCATCGGTGAGCAGCGACGAGAAGGCCGAACTCGCAGTGCGAGCGGGCGCGAACGAGACCGTGAACTACCATCGTGACGACGTGATCGCGAAGATCCGCGACTTTGCCCCAGAGGGAGTGGATGCGATCGTCGAGGTCGCTCCCGTGGCCAACCACTCGATCAACTCCGGCGTGCTCAAAGAAGGTGGAACCATCGCCATCTATGCGAGCGGCACCGATCCTCTTGTGATCGACATCCGATCGATGATGCGCCTCAATGCCGGAATTGAATTCGTCTACGTCTATACGGTCTCAAAAGCGGCAAAGCGCGCCGCGGTCAAAGATGTCTCGCGGGCGCTCAAGGACGGGGCGCTCGGTGTGGGAGACGAACATGGCCTACCGCTTGTCCGCTTTGGCCTGAGTGAGACCGAACAGGCACACCGCGCCGTGGAACAGGCAACGACCGGCAAGATCGTTATCCACACCGTCGATGTCCTCCACTGACCAGACTCGGGAGGTGTGGGTGTCTTGTCGACACATCGATTGGCGCGACCACTCGCCACCGGTTCGACGCCAACGGCGAGCCCGAACAAGTTCCTAGAGGCTGAGCGCCTTGGTCGGCGCGAGGGTGTTTGCCGGATCATTCCAGTCGACACCGGCGACGTCGATATAGAGCTCAATCTCGTTCCCGTCTGGATCGAGCACATAGAGACTGTGTGTCACGGTGTGGTCTGACGAGCCAGCGATCGTGACCCCCTCGTCATTGAGCGTGGCGAGCGCCGAGCGAAGTTCGTCATCGGTGTCACCGATCTTGAATCCAAGGTGATAGAGGCCAGCTCGGTGGCTGCGTCCCGGATGCGGTGCGTCCTCTCCGACCTCGATGAGCAAGAGCTCGTGATGGGTACGACCTGACGAGAACATCGCGATCCTGCCAAGCGCGAGCGCTTGGCCGTCGCTGCCCTTTGGTTCGATCATCTCGAAACCCAGCACATCACGGTAAAAGTGCACGGAACGTTCGATATTTTTCACGAACAACACTGCATGGCCAAGCTCTTTGATCTTCACAGGCACCCCTTTGACGCGGACTCTTCCAGTCTGTCACTACCGATCAACACCGAATCCCTCCGTTTTCTTCCAAGAGCTCAGTCGACTCTCGAAATCAGCAATTCAGCCGGTCGCTTCGCGGACAATGTCGAGAAACAGCCCATGCAGCCGTGCATCATCGGTGAGCTCGGGATGAAACGCAGCGACCATCACGTTCGCCTCGCGACAGACAACCGGACGAAGATCTCCATTGTGCGTGATCGATGAGAGGACCCGAACCCGCTCGCCATGGCTTTCGACGACCGGGGCGCGGATGAACACGGCGTGCATTGGCTCTTTCAGTCCCTCGATGTCGAGGTCCGCCTCGAATGATTCGACCTGACGGCCAAACGCGTTCCGACGCACGCCGATGTCGATAGCCCCGAATGGACGCTGGTCGTCTCTGCCGTCGAGCACCGTACGCGACAACAGAATCATCCCGGCACAGGTTCCAAACGCGGGCATCTTTGCAACCAGACGCTCTCGAAGCGGGCCATCAAGACCCGACGATACCAACAACATGCCAAGTGTCGTCGACTCGCCCCCTGGCAGGATCAGCGCATCGACCTCGGAGAGGGCCTTTGGAGAGCGCACATTCACCCCCGCAACGCCAATTCGCTCAAGCGCAACAAGGTGCTCGCGAACATCTCCTTGAAGCCCGAGTACCCCAATCGTCGGTTCACTCACCCTGTGGGCCACATCGCACGCCTGCCTTCGGAGCTTGTATCTGTCAACTACCAGCCGCGCTCGGCGAGACGGGTCTCGAGTGTCCCGATCTCCGCGCCACGCATCGCCTCGCCAAGTCCACGCGAAACCTTGACAAGCACCGATGGATCATCAAAGTGTGCCGTCGCCTCGACAATTGCGGCGGCCATCCGGCTCGGATCCTCGCTCTTAAAGATTCCTGATCCGACAAAAACTGCCTCTGCGCCAAGCTGCATCACCAGCGCTGCATCGGCTGGGGTCGCAAGTCCACCCGCACAAAACAGCGGCACGGGAAGCTTTCCGGTCTGGGCAATCTCAAGCACGAGGTCGATCGGGGCCTGAAGGTTCTTCGCCCAGCCATAGAGCTCGCCAGCATCACAGGCCCGGATCTTTTTGATGTCACCAAGAATCGATCGTAGGTGACGGACGGCCTCGACGACGTTCCCGGTTCCCGCCTCGCCCTTCGAGCGGATCAAGCACGCTCCTTCGGAGATCCGTCGCAGTGCCTCGCCAAGATTGGTCGCGCCACAGACAAAGGGAACCTCAAAGTTCCATTTGTCAATGTGATGCGCCTCATCT
>DATKRV010000079.1:0-14988 GCA_035532075.1 Acidimicrobiales bacterium
GGTGAGCGTCGCCGTGTCAGTGACGTTCGCACCGATGTTCACATTGGTGAGCTGTCCGTTGACCGCTCCGGTCGAACCGGTGGTGGTGTCCTTGAGCGTCGTCGAGATCGACGGGGAGTTCTGGTCGACCACGAAACACTCAGTCGTCTGATTGGTCTCACTACCTGACGTATAGCTCGCCGTCGCGTCCGGAATATACGTGGCATAGAAACAATAGTTACCGGCCAACTGGGGATAAAAAGGCGGAGACGTCGCCGTGTCAGAGGTGCTATTACCAGTGATCGCTACAGGTGTACCAACGTTCGTCACATTCCCGCTCGTACAGATCGGCGCGGTCGTTCCCGGACCACATTCAGCGAACTGTACGGATCCGGTCACCGCCCCATCGGGACCACTGAGCGTCGCGGTATCGGTCACGGGCGATCCAATACCCACTGATCCGGTGACGTTCGCTGTCGTCACAATGGTCGGCGGAACGAGCACGGCGTTCGCCTGCAATGCACGGTCCTGTGCACCGCCGCTGATTCCCGTGTCTGTCGAATCGACAACCCCGTTAAGCCACATGTGGTAGGGCGAACCGTTGATACTCGCGGCCCCACTGTTTGGACCCCAGTTCACATCTGACGCGATATGCCCGCCCCAGGCGAGTACCGGAGCGGTTACACCCGCCGTGAAGCTCACCGTGATCTGCGTTTGGCTCGTACCCGCGTACGAGCCAGACAACGTGTAAGCGCCCACCCCAGCGACCGTACTCACCGTACCGCCGGTAGGAGCTTGCGCGCCGGAGGTGAAACTGCAACCGAAGCAGTCGAAAGTCTGATTCGATGGCTGTGAACCAGAGGTCATACTGATATTCGGATCGAGTGGGATCGGGACCGTCGAGGTCGGCGCCGGCGGCTTCGGAGAAGAGGTGTCACAACCAGCGGGAGCAGGACCGCTATTAAGACATGGATCAGCGCTCGGCACCGTGTCGTTGTAGGTGGTGAGATAGTCATAGGCGTGCAGCCCAGCGTCTGTCGTCTCCCACTGGATCGTCGCGAAGTAGGTCGTCCCCACAGTGAGATTCGCGAAGGTCGTCTGGAACGGAACCGAGTCACCCTCACGATAGGACGAGTTGCTGCTATTCAGATCTCCGGTTTGCCAGGAATTCGTATTCGACGCGCCACATGCGGAACTATCGACCGGTCGACCGTTTGCGCACTGGAAGATCTGTCCGCCAGTTCCACCGGACCCCGCAAAGGCGGGCGTCTCCAGCGCGGCCAGCGTTCCGAACATCAGCGTGCCGAACATCAAGAAGGCACCAAATGCCGCCATGAGCCGTCCTCGTATCGAGCCGTCAGCCCTCATTTTGTCGGTCCTTCCTTTTCGTCTATTTCGGTTCACATTTTAAAACTGCAAGCCACCCACGATCCGATGCGACTCTCTGGTCGAGAACCGCCGCGGATGGCGAGTGACAACGAACAGTTACGCCAATAACAAAACAGCCCTGCCGGTACCTGAAGTACAGATCATTCGGTCGTAAAGTCGGCACATCGAATGTGCTGAGCCCACAACGCCACGTGGCACAGGCGCTGTCCGGGAAACACCTGAGCAGAATCGAAATCGATCGAGCGCTTTGAGAAGATGAAGCATCGATTCACGAGAACTCAGATCACGAATGATCAGACCTTGCGCGACCGATCGGTTGATGCACCGATCGGCCAGCGTGCCGATAAGAGAGAGAATCAATGTCGCCACGCGCATCGGTGCAATGCAGATCGCGAACAAGACTGAATAGCTGACACGAGAGATGGCGCGTCCACTGACTGACGCAAGAAGACGGAGAGAATCGGGGAATAGAAAATCGGAGATGATGGACCCGACGCAGCGCGCCCCAGCTCTACGAGCACACCGTTGCGTCTCTTGGAATTCGTTCCCACCATGCAGTAGCGACCGCATCTTCATTTCACCCCACTTAGATTGTCCATTCACAATCGGGGCGGGTTCGCTACTGGCTCCCCCCGGTCCAAGCGACCATCTAGAGACCGGGGATCACTGCCTCCCTCGGGTAAAGATTTGCACGCACATCACGACAAGTCAAGCTGTCGACCCGGCCAAGCGACCCATCACCGATCAACGACCCATCGATGAAGGTGTCGATCTGCCTGTCTGGTACGGGTGACATGCGCCTCGACAGCTCTGTGAACTGGGTTTTTCCAGAACCTTCGTCTCCGACCATCCCTATCGTTCGTCCGCGCGAGCCCGTGCGCCATCGACTGAGTGTCAGATCATCGAACCCAGCGTCATGTCCCGTTCCCGTTCCGATTTCTTCCCAGATCATCGCCAGAGCAGCGTTGGGTCTGCAAGATCAGATCCCGCACGAAGACTGGATTTTCTAGCCATTCACAGCCATCTCTGAACAGTGCCTCGCGCTATTGCGACAAGACCACCACCTGCAATAAGATGTGTGCTATGTCTCCGACAGATGGCAAAGCATCCTCTCCTCGCGCGAGCCGCGCCGAGCACCAGTCGATCGCTAGCCTGACGGACGCGAGGAACATCGAGATCACCGATGTCGCGTCGCTGGAACTTTTATGGCGAAAGTTTTGGACTCGCCACGAACGCGAAGATCGCAATGCCCTCGTCGTTGTCTATAAAGATCTTGTCCACACCGTTGCCACTCGCCTTCCCTCGAATGTCCGCGCGAACTGGAGTCTTGACGACCTCGAGAGTTCCGGCCTTCTTGGTCTGATCGAGGCAATTGGCCGCTTCGACGAAGCGTCGCAGATCTCGCTCTTTCCCTCCTATGCACAACAGCGCATCCGGGGCGCGATCTATGACGAACTGCGACGACTCGATTGGCTTCCCCGTACGATCCGTCGACGGGTCATTACCTATCGTGTCGCGGTGGATGATCTGTCAAGCGAACTTGGACGGACGCCAAATCGCGCCGAGGTGATGAATTCCATGGGCATCGATTCTCGTGACGAGAACGAACTTGAACAGCAGGTCCAATCGGCGCAACTGACGCACTTTCGCAGGATCGACGATGGCGACGATTGGTCTGCCGCCTACCGGTCGATCGATCAACTCGTCTCGGACTTTGCGGAACAGCCGGAATCAAAGTTCCTCGCCTCAGAACGCGTTGAACTGCTGCGCGAAGCGATCGCAAAACTTCCCGAGCGCCAACGTACTGTGATCACTCTGCATTTTTTCGGAGGACTCACGCAGGATCAAATCGGAGCAATTTTGGGTGTTGGAAATTCCCGGGTCTCGCAGATTGAGACATCGGCAATCAAGACGCTTCGGCACCTGTTGCGTGACGGATTCGACTCCTCCCTCTCTGCCTTGATCGGTTAGTGAGTCCGCGCTCGCTTTCGGTAAGTATTCGATCGAAGACGTAGCCAGATTCCATCACCGAGACCCCGATGTACCCGATGTATCTGTTGGCGCACAGCGCCGCCACGGGTAACTGATCGCGCTGTCGTCTCGTGCAACGAGCCACGCGAGACCTCCGCCAATTGGATGCGTTCAGTACAACACGAAGACAGGGTCGCGGATGACCGAAGGGCTGATGGTTTAGTCAACCATCCGGGCGACGTTCTTTCCAAGCATCTTCGAGAGATTGAGGCCGTCGAATAGACGATCGAAGGGAATCTGAGTCGGATCGGCAACCGTCACCGAGGCAGAGATCGAAATCGACTCATCATCAAAAGGTGGCGGGAGCCTCAGTGCTCGGGCGGCAAGCACAAGGCGCTCTGCGCGCCCAAGTGCACTTTCGCGATCGACGGTCGAGCCAAGCACGAGAAATTCGTCGTCACCATAACGGATGACGAGATCTCCGGGTCGACGCTCTTTTCGCAGCATATCTGCGACGGTGATCAACACCTGATCGCCCGCGTCGACTCCGAACTGCCGGTTGAACTCTGACAGGTCGTCAACGTCGACAAGCGTGGCGGCCACCACCGCTGCCGATTCCATCGCACGGGAGCGGACATAGCGATCGAAGAACCTGCGGTTGTAGACATCCGTCAGCAGGTCCCAATCGGTTGGGTACGACCCTGGCGACGCGCCTCCAATCTCGAGTGCAGATCCGAGGACCTCAACTGCGGTCGCAAGACTCTGTTCACCCGAGCTCATCGGCGTCGACTCTGCACGTCGCAGCGCACTCTCTGCTTGAGCGAGGACCCGAGCAGAGAGCTGGGACGAAAGGGGGCGGATGATCTGTCGAAAGGCCTCTACGGTTTCCTCACGACGGAATGTCCATCTCGCGACGAACGATCTTGAGGCCTCAATGGATCCCCCGCCATCAACCAATCCGTGATCGTCGACCGCGACCATGGCAGCGCAAAGCGAACCATTCAGAACGATCAACACCCACGAATCGCTCAATTCGTCGCGTTTTGACAGATTAATGCCGTGGATACCCTTTGGCAGATCGTTGATCTCATCGGGAAACCCAACCACAACGGTTGCGCCGGTCGCGGCAAAAGCTGCGTATCGGGCGGCCTCAAGCTCGAAATAAGCCCTCCGCTGGAACAGTGCCAGAACAAAGCTCGTCTGCGAATTCACGGCGCCTTCGATAAGGTCGGCCGCGACAGCCGAAGCAAATGACCGTTTCATGGCCTCGCCGATCGCGATCACGCTCCGCTTGGTCAACAAGCGAGACGGAGACGAGGAGAGAGTTCCGGCCGTCATCGCACGCCGCCGAACGCGAGATTTGAAATCGCGACGCTGTGCTGCTCCTTTGGCATGCGGTCATGTTAGTCCAACCGCTCAAAATCCTCTCACGGCGCGACAACAACGAGCGGTGAGATTTGCTGACCCTGCGCCCACGATTCTTGCGGCGCGCGCATTTTCCAAAAGCACTGAAAAGAAATCCATGCCACGTTTTCTCACAACCCACCGCAGTCGAAATGCCAGATACGACGCGATACCTCCAATCCTGGTCACGAAAAGCCAGAAGAACCCGGCAGAATCCTTTGCGTCTCCGAGAACACCAGACGCGTACCCAGATAGCCACGGAGACGGTTTTGATCCCTACGGTGCGCAATGATCATGGTCTTCACGCGAATGTCAGTCACCTCGCTAACTGTCCCCCATTTATAAGGTCAGCGTTGATACCGATATCTGAACTCTTGATGGAATCACGACCACGTCACCACACAGCAACGTTGACTTCGGCCACGGTTCAAGAGCGTCAGGACGACCCGGAGACGCGGTGCACTCAACGCGCCGGATCGCACCTTTGCGTGGTCGGTTCACACGTCTTTTCACCGCTCGCGTCAGCTCCGAGAGCTCACCCGCGACGGTTCAGAAAATCAATCCCGAAAACCCGTGCGCGCCGGTACGCCCGATCGTCGATCATCGATCATCGATCATCGAGACGACATTCGCCGGTGCGCTCGCGGAACAAACCGGCGAATATCGCTGGCCCAAACGTCAACGCCTTCAATACCGACCTCGGTATGAAATGGGAGTACTGCTACGCTAATTACATGGGCGTTATTCGCATCTATGAGAGCAACGACGAATTCCCAGACCTCGCCCCGCCGATCCACCGTCAACGACTGGTCATCGAGGGTTACTGTCCCAAGCCGATTACGGCAGAAGAGATCAAATGCTACCTCCGAACGCTCTCGGTGGTCTGTGGGATGGAACGACTCAACGAACCGGTCACCCACAGCTCCGACAAATACGGCTGGGCAGGTTGGGTGCACTGGGAGGCCTCCGGTGCACATCTCTACGCGTGGGAAGAGCCCTTGCTCTTTTTCAGCGTCGATATCTACACCTGCGCCGAATTCGACAAGATACAGGTCACGGAATTCACAAGTGCCTTTTTCGCCGCGGGAGAGGTCGTCGCGAAGGACTTTTAAATAGACCGGCTGTTAGAGAAACGTACCGGTGCACCCTTTCGCGCACAGACACCTGATCTGGTCACTGGTTGACACTCGCAACTCGGACCGCGCAGATCCGAAGTATCTGTCGGCAATGATCTTGGTGCCCGTATCGCCCGTGATTTTGATCGTGTCGCCGCACTGGGGCCAGTGACGACATTTTGGTGCTCGCACTTGAAAGATTTCACCGATGCATCTGCATGATGACCAATACGTGATCGGCTTTCGCGTGGTGTCGCTCATCGTCAAAGAGAGTGTCGATGCATGACAAGACCAATTCTCTCGATCAGAGACGGACCGGTCATCGCACATCACCATGTTCGCGCCTGCACAGGACACCTGCCCCGGCCCTTCGCTCGATCTGGCGCTCGTCGGTCTTTCCGAGGTGATCGCCCATACCGGAGGGTGCAAAGAACCGATCAGCTGCGATCTCTGCGATGACCCTGGGTTGACATCGAAGTCGATCGTGCTTGGCTGACCAAGATTCCGAGAGAACCTCGATGAACTAAGCGCCGTGGCTTATCGCAACCATCTCCTCGCCGTTGAACAATTCGTCATGATGTGGCTGTCCAACTGTCACTCGACGGTGACGCGTTGACAAAAAGGTCAGTACGTCTTGGAGTTGATCAACGCGTGCCGGGCGTGCATAGAGATACCCCTGGGCAACAGAGCAGCCAACTGCCCTCAAGCGCCTTGCCTGATCCACGGTTTCGACACCTTCAACGATGGTGCGGATACCGAGCGCGCTCGACATGGCAACGATTGCTGCAACAAGAGATTCAGAGGCGGTATTTGTCTCGCGAAGCGGCTCGACAAAGCTCCGGTCTATTTTCAGCACGTCAATAGGGAGGCGCTGAAGGTACGAAAGTGATGAGTACTGCGTTCCAAAATCGTCGATCGCAAGTGCAATACCAAGTCCACGAAGCTCATTCAATGTCGCAATCGCCGACTCAGGATCCCGAATGATTTCGGACTCCGTGAGTTCGAGACAGAGTGCCGACGCTTCAAGACCGCGGTTGGCCAGCATATGCGCGACGCGAGGGACCAGAAGTCCGTCTCGCAACTGATTGACCGAAAGATTCACCGAGACTGTCAGGTCTGCCATGCCAGGCATCTTCCGACAGATTGCGAGCTCGCTGAGTGCCTGGTCCAGTACCCAGGTACCGATCTCATTGATGAGTTCTGTCTCTTCTGCAAGATGGATGAATCGATCCGGCAACAAGACACCGTAGGTCGGGTGGGACCAACGAACCAAAGCCTCCATGCCGAGTACCTGATGATCATCCATCGCGACAATCGGCTGATACACAAGCTGGAGTTCACCACGAAGAGCCGCCTGACGAAGATCGCGCTCAAGTTCAACACGCTCTACGACGCTCGTACGCATCGACTCTTCATAGACTGCAACCGAGTCGCGACCCCCCTCTTTCGCCTGATACATCGCAGTGTCCGCATCGCGAAGAAGATCTTCGACTTCGCTGAATCTCAGACCAATGCGAGCGAGGTCGCGTGGGCGCGCAAACGCAAGTCCGATGCTGGCAGAGACGACAAATTCAACATCTGCGATACGAAACGGGGCGCTAAAGCTACGTCGCAGGCTGTTTGCGAATTCAGTCGCCTTTTCGACGGAGACCGCCTCGCCGAGAACGACCACAAATTCATCGCCTCCAATCCGAGTGACGAGATCGCTGGAGCGAACGCTCGCCTGCAGGCGGCGCGCCACCTGAATGAGCAACGTGTCGCCGTGCGCATGACCAAGGGTGTCGTTGATGAGTTTAAAACGATCAAGGTCCAAGAAAAGAGCGCCGATCTTCTCCTCCCCGCCGATCGACAGACCCGCGAGAGACTTCTCGAGATAACGCTCGAGGAACCGACGGTTCGGCAGACCCGTCAAGGCATCATGAGTAGCTTGGTACATCAACTTCGACTCCGAACGCTCCACGTCATAGAGCGCGCGTACGATCTGTAAAATCGCGATCCCACTCAGCAAAATGACGGTGATAAACAGGCCCATCCGCATTCTGAAATTCTCTTGCTCCACGCGCAAGAGCAGCAGCGAGGGTGTGCTCAAACCTATAGCTACGAGTCCAACACGCAATGGCGTCCAGTGCGCGCGTTCTTCAAGTTCAGGAGAGGAGAGCGACGCCATCGAAGGATCGAGCATCGCTGCCGTCGCGCCGATATACGAGACAATGTACGGAATGTTGATAAGAACATTTGTCGGCGCCATCAGATGCAACTCGGCGAACATATAAAACATGTCGCCGACGCAAAGGCCGGCCATTGCGACGAAGATATAGCGTTCGCACTCCGAGCGATGGTGACCCGAGGCGAAGGCAATCTGAAAGGTAACGATCAACAAGAAAACCGAGGCCGCGGGATACGTCACAAGAATGATCCGTATTGAACTCGGGGTTCCCTTCCGACCCAGTATCGGTTCGATGAGGTACACCCACGAGACTGCAAGTAGTGCAAGAGCAGCGATAATGCCATCGTAGGCAACGCCGAAGCGGCGTTTCGCGACGTGTGAACGAGAGATCAAAAATCCATAGAGTCCCGCCGTCAGGGACGCGTAACCGGGCAACGCCAAAAGATCCGGAATGATGCTTCGGTGGATGGTGAGATTTCCGAGTGTATTGAGCCTCGTCCGCATCACTCCATCCGCGATGAAAAGTACAAATGCTCCGAGGATCATCAACCATGGCCACACGGGTTTCGGCCGATATCGCGTCACACCAACAATGGTCGCAATCGGAGCAGCAACGCCGGCAAGACCCAGAACCCACTGATCCGTTATCCGTAAAGACCCGAAAATGACCGCGACCACCATGATGAGAAATATGACGACACGGCGGCGCTTCGCCTCTGACGCAGCCGCGCTGTTGTCGTCAACCCGGCCAAAGCGCGTTTCTAGCAATCGAGTAGTCATCAGAGTGGCTAACGGCCTCTCACACGCCAGACTTGAGCAATATTCTCAACCGGAGGAATTTATTTGGACCTGCGGGCACAAAAGCAGGTCCTGGGTCAGATCATGCACATGGCCCAAAACGACCGCTCGTGGGGGCGGGGCGGATTTGCGCGGCCGGCGGCCGACACCTCCTGACCCGGCGTCCACGCCTCGAGGTCGGTCGAGCGGCCGCTCGATTGGCCTATCGATGGACTTTTCGGGCCACAAGCGCCGTCTCTTGGCGCGTCCGCTGGAACACTGCCCCGCGACGGTCTCCCTATCTCAGACCACTCAGTGTTTCCCTCACCTCCTCCGTCGCTGCACAGCTCGCCCAAAGCGTCGATGCCACGTAACCAGATTGCAAATGCAGAGGCCGCCGATTGTCGAAAACTTCGAGATCGTCAAAGACGATGTGCGACATTTCGAGTCATGTTTTGCATCTCTCGCGGTCGGGTGGTTCGGTTTCTACGCGCGACCGTAACGACTTCATCGTCGCGTGGTCGAACGCGTCGCTGACTGGAATGAACGCCAGACCAAGGCGTCGTTTCAAAACAATTCAACGAAAGGCCACAACTTGATCTGTGCGCCGTGATCTGGATGGACCAGGGACAAGGGACAAGGGACAAGGGACAAGGGAACCCTGGGTTGCGAGTCGTTGCGCTAGAGCAGTTTGAGCGCATATTTCAATGTTTCGGAACACACCATTTCGCGTAAACGAGCTAGGGCCCGAGAAAACTATGCAGCCACCGGCGTCGTCGCGGCGTTGCGCGATCCTTCAAGATTGACACCTCCAAAGAGCGACGTCGTCAGACGAGCGATCTCGCGGTCTTGGCCTTCGGCGAAGCGCAACATGACAAGTACACCGTCATCGCCGAACACGTGACTACTGCACACATGTGCCGCGAGCGCAATATCGTTGTCACCAAGGTGTAGCCAGAGAATGTGCTCGACGAGCGAGGAGTCGGGAACTTCCGCGCTCCGGATCAACGCACCACCGACGGAGATATCGACGAGATGGCCAGGTCGGTCATCGAGTTCGACCGGCGTCCCGATCCTGACTCGAACTGCCGCGCGGCGCTCAGTCGCGAACCGATCCGAGTGAATGCGCAGCACCGCGAGGACGAGAATGACTCCATTGAAGGCTGCCCACGCGGCTGCGCCGTAGACGACCCAGCGGACATGGTAGGTAAGCGAGGTGAGACCGGCAAGCGTGAGACCGAACCAAATGCCGGCAATTGCGGTCGCGACAATCAGGGCGAGCAGTAGCACCGGCGGGTGAATCCGTTTTCTTGCCTCGCTACTTTGCTTTGCCGTCACGCGAAACGCGCGTTCGCCACGATGCAAGTACGCCAGAGTTGCGCGTATGTTGCTCTGCATACGGACAAACTCAAAAAGCACCGCCATGCCCTGTGGCGCATACCCGCGCGACAACATGGCCAAAGCGAGACGCTGGGAGGCAAAGGTGACGCCAAATACCATCACGAACAGCAGAGCTGGCGCGTGGATTGGATTGGCTCCGCTGGTCAAGACCACGAGTGGCAAAAGCACATACCCGAGACTTCGCCACGCGTCGAACCAGCCGAGGATCGTCGAAGCATAAGCAAGACGCTGTGTCATGCTCAGGCCTCGTCCGGTCAGGGGATGCTCGAGTCGAAGTATCTGCATGGCGCCGGTTCCCCATCGGGTCCGCTGTGCCTGATACTCCGAAGCGTTCCTCGCGGCGAGGCCATAAGCGAGCACCTCGTTGTGGTACACAGTGTGCCAACCTCGTCGGTGCAGTCGGATCGTCGTGTGCATGTCCTCGGTAACCGTCTCCTCCGCGACACCACCAATTTCGCGTAGCGCGGAGAGGCGTACGAGCGCGTTGGTGCCGCACCAAAACGCCGCATGCCAACGGTTCTTACCGGGTTGGATCGCGCGGTAGAAGAGCCTTTGCTCACTGAAGGCCTCACGTCTTCGCTGGCGCCAGAGCCATGACCTGTTCTTGCCGTGCTCGAACGATTCCACGTTGTAAAAGTCTTGTGGAGTCTGGACAACGGCTACCTTTGGATCGTCGAAGTAGGCGAGCGTATTGGTCAGAAAACCGGCATTTGCCACATGATCGGCATCGAGCACACCGACGATATCCACGTCGAGTTTTGCGATGGCATTATTCAAATTTCCGGCCTTCGCATGCAAGGTGTCTTCGCGCGCGAGATAACGCGCTCCGAGGGACTCGGCGAGTTCTTTGACCCACGTCCTTCGGCCATCATCGAGCACCCATGTCTCGTGGTCGGGAGCGAGCGAGGTCGCAGCGGCCACCGTCGGCAAAAGCACCTCGCGTGGCTCGTTAAAGGTCGGAATCAGCACCGCGATCCGAAGTGATGTCCGCCTGACCTTGACGGGCACGGGCGCACTGTCGACGTCCCAAAGCGAAAAGCAAAAGAGCGCAAGACTTCCTACCGCGGAAAGTTCCAGGAGCCAGAGTGGAACCGATATCCACAGGTTGTCACCGAGCGTGTATCTCGCTCGCCAGCTCAGGTACGCGCAACTGATGACAAGCGCAATGAGAGCGACGCCGTGAACCGCGAACCTGCGCAAGCGCGACTCCGGCTCGGGAATGGAACTCCCGGCAGAGAACTCGGTCTGCACATTCGACTCCGTTCGACTGGTTCCCTGCCGTTTTTCACGGTCTGTTTTGAGCGCAAGCACGGAATTTCCTCCTGATGATCTTGAAAATGGCTGGTGCGGTGTGGTTTGCAACCCTCTGTTGATAGCTAACGGCCACCTCATTGCCGATATTCAGCAAATGTTCAGCACCCGAGCAACAGGGCCGTCCCGAAGAACCAAAAAGAGCCATTTGGCGCATCATCCGGAGCGAACGGCACCCCCTTTGACTCTCCTCTGACCGGACCGGGCGCCCGTTGAAGCCGTCGCGGTCGGCAGAAACCTCTTCTGCAAGATCGTGGGGGTCGTGATGGACATCAAGGCTCGCGAACCGTCTGTATTACTCTCGATCCGGCATGCTTGAGCCAGCTTGGTCTCAACATCGGCGTTCGGACATGGCCGACGACAATCAGGTCGAGCGCACCTTTGGAACCGTCGAAAGAGATGGCTCTCGCTCTGACAGTGATTGACCGGATCGGTTGTCGCCTCCCCGGGAGGCGACAGGCGCTGCACAAGAGGTCCAGATCCCCGCGTTGTAGCTGGAAAGGCCACACCCGACGCGTTGGAATTTCGGCCAGCCCGGTAACGCCGGGCCCCACAGTCCACCAAGCCGGTCGGCATTCTTGCAAACCACTCATCCAATACGCCTCAAAAGCACGTAAAGCTGGGCCTGTCTCGCCATCTCCCAGTTTTGGCCGACCTGCACATCTCGCGGCCGTTCCCACGCCTATTCTCTCGATTCGTACCAAGGCGACGATCGACACTGTCGTCGTGGGAACCACGCGCTCAGTCAGACTTCACACTGCAACGGCTGGCTGGGTCGAAGTGATCGACCGGGTCCATACCGCGCGTCTCGGCCTTGAACCTCTGAGGGTCGTCACCATCAGAGAAAGCGCAGCTCGACGACCAACAGCCGGCGCGGATATCGCGGCTGAACTTTCGCTAACTATCGATCGGACAAAACTGCTGATCTCGATGAGACACGAAACATCATCGTCCGTCGTCATGATGCAGATTCGAGGTCCTAAGTTGTCATCATTTCAGTTGCCATCATTTCAGTTGCCATAGTCATCGAGGGAGTCCCCGTGGGGTCAAGCGATGCCCGACCACAACGCGACTCTGAATCTCACTCACACAATGGAGCATCAACGCGTCGAACGATGATCTCTCAGCGAGCCTGACCAAAACCAGCGCCACGATACGCAGACCCCGAGCAAACGGCTCATTGCAAGAGACTTCGATGTTGTCGCGTTTGAGGCGACGGACTCCAAGAGATTCTCGATGATCGCCTTTTCTTGCCTGATTTCAGTTCGTCTTGATCGTCTTGCATTCGTCAAAGAGGACTACGTCCATAAGACGAATCGCTCTCGCATGTTGCTCTTCGATTGAAAATCCGGAGCGCCGTGGATCAGCAGCGAACTCGGGATCGATCTCGCGTAACGCGTCCGCACGGCGTACTTGATCTGAGAACCATGATCAGCTGGCTCCTTATGAACCTGCGCGAAGAAATTTTTCGACGACAACGCTACCTTCGCATTCGACACAAGACAGAGTGGAGCCTCTCGTGTCACAAGAAGTTGAATATGCTCTGTCTCTCCTTTGATGCTGATCCACGCAATGGCTCAATATTTCGTTGTGTCACTGAGAGCGAACCGCGATCTCTTTGAGAGCTTTCCTGCTTTTGCGGTGCGCGCTCGTGCACGCCATCATCGTCCCCGACGCATCAAAAGAAAGCCGCAAGAGATATCGAAATTCCGCCATATTGCCAGTCGTCGTGAAAATCAATTGCGGATTCTCGGATGCGAATTTCTCGGCGATACCGGCCACGAAGTCCCTTTGGGAACATTCAACGAATCGGTCTTCGCGACCATTACGTCAATAATGAAAATCCCTGAAGAGCTCGTTATCTCAAGAGATCTGTAGTGTGTTCACCTCACCATCTTCCATTCAGATACCGGCGCACGAACCTTTCATTCCACCCGTTCCAGACAACACCTGATACGGACAACGGTCTCGTAAGAATCTCGATGCCATTCAACGCGCATTATTGAACAACCCTTTGGTTGAATCGGGCTCGAAATATCAAATGGCAAGAGGTATCTGGCCAGTGATACCAGAACTGAGTTTTCGCGTGGTCGACGAATGGTTATTCGCAACCGCCATTGTCTGACAACATTGAAAAGATTGAAACGAGAGTGCGGATCGACTGGCGTGCGACAGAGAGTTGATGGTGCGAGAGAGATAACCCATCAAGATCTCAATTGTAGTTTTTGCAATGATTGTTGCAACAAATAGGTTGGTTGGCACTTATCGAACAAACGGCACATCTCAGACCGACAGCGATCAAATGCAGCGCTACCTACCTATTGCGATCAAAGCACCAGTCGCAATAGAATGTGTGCTATGCCTCACGAAGATGACGAGTCGCCGGTAGTGCTCGTTCGTAGCAACGCGAATGATCACGCGGTCGAGTTCGTGTCTGCGGATCGTGCGACTGTTACCGATGCCGTATCGTTGGGTCTCCTTTGGCAGAAATTTTGGGCACGCCGCGATCACGAAGAGCGCAATAACCTCGTCCTCGCGTACAAGGGGATCGTGCACACCGTCGCCACGCGTCTACCGGCTGATATTCGCGCAAACTGGAGCCTGGATGATCTTAAAAGTTCCGGACTTCTCGGACTTATCGAGGCGATAGGCCAATTTGACGAGGGCTCTCAAATATCTCTCTTTCCCGCCTACGCTCAACAGCGGATTCGGGGGGCAATCTATGATGAATTGCGCCGACTTGATTGGCTTCCCCGCACGATCCGTCGTCGCGTCATCACCTATCGCGTGGCCGTAGACGATCTCATAAGCGAGTTGGGGCGCATGCCGAACCGAGCTGAGGTCATGAGTTCGATGGGTGTCGACCCGAACGCGGAGTGCGAACTAGAACAACAGGTCCAGTCTTCCCAGCTCACACACTTTCTCCAGCCCGAAGACAAGGACAATTGGTCTGCCGCCTATCGTTCGATTGACCGTCTTATCTCGGACGTCGCGGAGCAGCCGGAGTCAAAACTCTTGGCGAGTGAACGTATATCAACGTTGCGGGCAGCGATCACGAAGCTCCCCGAACGCCAGAGGACGGTAGTGACACTGCACTTTTTCGGAGGTCTCACACAAGACCAAATTGGTGCAATTCTCGGCGTCAGTAATTCACGGGTCTCTCAGATCGAGGTTGCCGCGATTAAGGCGCTCCGCTACCTGTTACGCGGGGATAACAAGTCTCCGCTCTCTGCATCAACGGGCTAGCGAAACTGACCGCGAAGTTGTCGTCGCGGTTACGTTCAAAATGCGTTGGAAATGAGCGTCGCGGCCGTTCACTGTCCAAGAGGACTCAAGATCGCTCAATGATCGCATTACTCTGAGTACCCGGTGCATCAGAGTACCCGGTGCATCAGACGCAGCTTTTGCGAATAGATGTCGCTTGTCCCGCCTCACCTCTCAACCGAACGAAGTCAGGTTAAATCTTTTTCCGGT
>DATKRV010000080.1:0-57848 GCA_035532075.1 Acidimicrobiales bacterium
ACGAAGGGCCTTCGATCTCATCGGTGCCCCGATCCCGACCAAACTCGGGCCGATGTAGACAGAACAACCGGCGAGGCCTACGAAGAATCCCCTGATCAACTGGGGGTTCTCTTTATTTCAGCGCCGTAAGTTCGGTCTAAGTACTACCACAACGCGAGAACAATCGCGAGTATCTCGAGATGACAAACGCGCTGGTCACGCGATTATTTGAAAACTTTTTTCTGAGGCTGAAAAGAGACCACAATCAGATAGCCAGGAAACTCCCGCTAGCTCCCCCGATTCGGCCCCCGCATGCCACAAGCACGCTCTCGCTGGATCAATCAAACTCCGCGTCGACCAATCTGTCGGTCTCGTTTGTCGGTCTCGTTTGTCGATTTCGCACTGCTGCTCCTCTGGGTGTGTGCGAAAGACGCCTACTCGAACGCGCCCCAGAGTCGGTTGGAGAGTCCGGAGGCACGCTGTGATTGGCGCGAAATTGCCACTCGAAGTGAATGTTCGCCCGCGACAATGCTGACATTCTCTGTCGCCCGGGTTACCGCGGTGTAGAGAAGTTCCCGTGTGAGCACCGGAGACGGCGCATCAGGGAGGGAGACGATGACCTCCTTGAACTGCGAGCCCTGGCTTTTATGGATCGTCATCGCCCACCAGGTGTCGATCTCGCGCAATCGTGCAAGCGGTACCGAGCGCATCTGGGTTGCCCCGGGAAACATTGCAACCGGTCTTTCGAGATCGACCACAACACCCGTGTCGCCATTGAACAGCTGATTCAGGTAATCATTTCGATTCACAATGATTGGACGACCAATGTACCAATCATGTTCGCTGATGTATTCATTGTTGCGACTCTTCACGATCTGTTCAATCGTGCTGCTCCACTGGAAAACCCCCCGTGGTCCGTAACGTGTCGCACAGATCACCTTGAGTGAGACAAGTTGGTCAAGCGCGGTCCCGGAATCTCCTCTCCGGGCAGCCTCAATCACCTCCAGAGCATTTGCGGCGGCACGTTGGTAGAGCATCTCGAGGCCGGTAGCGTCATGAATCCATTCCAGCCCAATGGAACTTTCGTCGGACAGAATACCGATCGCATCGTCCGCGGAGCCGCTTCGAATCGCGTCAGCAAGCGCGGCCAGGGCAGTTTGTACTTCAAAGCGATGCTGATGTTCTAAATGTACGATTGTCTTTCCGATTGGACCTGAGGATCTCTTGGAGTATGAACTTCCAACGATCTCGCCAAGAACCGCACCGGCGTCGACGCTTTCGAGCTGGTAAGGGTCCCCGACCAAGACGAGACTTGTATCTGGCTTGACTGACTCAAGCAACCTGGCAAGAAGCGGCAATGAAACCATCGACACCTCGTCAACAACGACAAGATCGTGAGGAAGCGGATGGTGCCGGTTGTGTGCAAAGCCCCGCGCGGGGTTTGCTCCAAGCAGGCGATGCAGGGTCGTTGCCTGGACCTGCGCAGGTGGGGACTCGGACTCGAGCGTTGCCTTCGTCGCGCTGTTCCCTTGATGAAGAGCCTCGGTGATTCGTTTTGCGGCGGTCGCGGTTGGAGCTGCGAGAGCGGGGAGAATCCTCCGTCCCCTGAGTGCGGCGATCTCATTCACGCATCGAAAGAGCACAGCGATGGTTTTCGTCTTTCCAGTCCCGGGCCCTCCTGAGATCACCGTGAGCCGATGGGTCAAGGCCCGCAACACACCACGCTGTTGGCACTCTTCAAGAGAGCTCTGTGCAAAAATCGCTGCCAGCGCGCCGTTGTCGAAGTCGGTTTCTCTGAACAGGCCCCCGTCATCCTTTGCCCGGTCCAACAAAAAGCGCCCGACATCGAGTTCGTAGCGCCAGTACCGTTCGAGATAGAGCCTCCGGTCCTCAAGGACGAGCGGCCTTGGCGTCACTGCAGATGCATCGCCTGGGCACTGCACAACCTCGCTCTTGCGAAGTCGCTCGATCAAGTGGTCGACCTTGGGCAGCTTAGGTAGTTCGACTCCGGCTGTTTGTGCACCGTCAAGGTCAAATGAATCGGCAATCGAGTCGAGCTCCAGACAGACCTTTCCGTCGCGTACCGCCCGCACACACAGCGCGATCGCCAGCAGTACCTCGGGATCTGACTCGCTCGAATTTCGTGAGACCGCCTGAGCCACCTGAACGTCACATGCCTGGAAGATTCCTGCGGAGAGATAGGGCAAAAGAGCCTCTGCGCTTGGGTGCATATCGGGAACTCGGACCATCACGCGAGATCCAAGGTGCCGTCGAGCAGGTCGGTGAGGTCTCCCAACAGAGCAGCGGAGAACTCCCACGAAAAGACACCAAAGGGAGAGCTGGCCTCCCGGGGATTCGAAGCACCCTGCATGCCGCGCAGAAAGAGATAGGCAACTCCCCCGAAATGGATCTCCGGGTCATATTCGAGAACTCGCCAGCGAAGATACCGGTGCAACGCAACCGCATAGAGCGTTGCCTGAAGCGGATAGTGGTGTTCTGCCATTGCCTTTGGAAGCAGAGTCGGTCGGTAGTCCACCGACATTGGAGGTCTGGCGGTATCTGAGAGCACATTTGTCTTGTAATCGGCAAGTACAAAGCGCGGTTGCGCGCCGTCACGGTCGAAGTCGTTGACGCGAAGTACAAGATCGATCGAGCCGGTCAAATGGCCAGCGAGTTCCTCGTCAATCAGTCCCTCCCTGACGCGCACGGCCCATGGCTTCATCGGATCGCCTTCGCTGAGATGATCCGCAAGAACTGCACCGATATCGCGGATGTTTGCATAGCGTGACCTACGACCAAGGCGAATCTCAAAACCGATCTCGTCGAGCCGGTCCGCACGTCCAAAATCTCTCAGGCATCGATCAGCGAATAGACGACCGAGGGGCGTGCCAATCACCAGGTTCAGGCCGCGGACCAATTGAGCGCGGTCCACGGTGAGTCCCCGCCAGCGCATCTGGCGATCGATCGCTTCGGCCAGTGCCCCATCGAGATCGTCGGTCGTGAAATCAACCTCCTGCAAGACCTTGTGGACCAAGGTGCCAAATTCCGTGCCACCCGTAAGGGTGCCAAGTGCAAGATCGGATTGATTCGAATCGGACACATCGAGGGGGTGATACGCGCTCATTTCGACCGGCTCGTCGTTTGCCCCCGAATCTCCGAAACTCTCATCGGCGAGATCAAGTCGCATACCAGGTCCGAGAAAAATCGCGCGACCAGCTGGACGCATTGCGCTGAATGACCAGCGCCGATGGGCGCCAGAAAGTACGCGCGTGAGTTTGGCGACCATGAGCTCGTCCACACCAGCACACACCTCCTGGTCGATCCAGCGTGACCCGGTGGGCCAGTCGGTGCCAATCTCGGTCACCGTCAGATCATCAGCGCGATCTCCTGCTACCAACCGTCTACGCAGCTCGGTAACGACCTCGTCGTCTGGGGGAATCTCAAACTTCGCAACTTCAACATCCTCGCTATCGACTCTGGCGCCATCCTTTGCAAACAGCAACCGGGCGAGTCCTGAGTTCTGATTGTCTTTCACCCGAGTCCACCAGACGATTGTCTGATGCTCGGCGCGGGTGAGAGCGACGTACAGCAGTCGAAGATTCTCCCCGACCGCGTCTTTCAGCGTGAGTCGTTGGCGCGACTCGTAGTCGCGAGATGACGGCCATCGACTCGATCGGTCGACGGCAAGAATTCGTTCGTTGCGTTCAAAATCCTGATAGAAATCTCCTCTCGCGACCGCGTGCCACATCGAGGGCACGCAGACGATCGGGAACTGCAGTCCTTTGGATTTATGGATCGTCAGGATCTGCACCGCCATCGCCTCCGATTCGACCTGTTGTGACAACAGGTCCTCTTCAAGGTCATCGCGGTGGATCTCGCGCAGCTGATCAAGGACTCGGAGAACTCCATCAGGGGTCGGGTGTCGCGAGAGATCGCCGCGGTGCAACAGCCCGACAATTTGGTTCAGGTCGGTCATGTTCCGGTCGCCGTGATAGAGACCAAGGACATTGCACATGACATTGCTCTCTGCCCAGACCATCGAGCAGAAATCGGCTATTCCGTGGCGATTGAGCGCCTCGGACCAACGCAGGAGAGTCTCCTGGACCTCCCGAAGAGCATCATCATTCGCTCCGGCAATACTCCTCGCGTCATGCGCAAAAAACCAGCCCAGCGCAACCCTGCGAGCACGATCCGGATCGGACGGAAGGGCCAACGCGTTCATCAGCAGGCGCCACTGTGACTCGGCCTCGGTATCGAGCACGCTGAGACCCTGGCGAATCACTGCAGCGATCCCCCGGTTGCGAAGCGCCTGTTGCATCGTCACCGCCTCGGCGTTTCTCGACACCAATACCGCGATGTCGTTTGGTCGCACCCGTCGGGGTTGGGCTCCCCCGTCTTGGGGAATTCTCGCGTCTTCGAGAAGATTGTCGACACAACACGAGAGATCGATCGCAATTGCCTCTCTTGCGGCGTCGGCCGCGATGAGCCCACCTGACTTTCTCGACAGGTCCGCGCCGAGCGCGGTGCGGATCGACAGTCCGGGCAGCGCAACGTCTGCCGAGCTAACCAGACGCCGGAGACGGTGTTCCTCCGATGGTCGTACCCGGTGAAAGGCGATCTCCGAGTGCCCAAGCGTCACTCCCCGAAGAAGGCGCTCGAGACCGGTGACAAGGGCGCCATCTGAGCGATAGTTCACCGAGAGACGGTGGTGTTCGACATCGTTCATGAGCGTCGCGCCAAGATATGAATAGACGTTGGCACCCCGAAATCCGTAAATTGCCTGTTTCGGGTCACCGACAACGATCAGCCGAGTACCGTTGCCGCGCGATCCAAAAAGGCGTTCAAACACCTCCCATTGGACCTGATCGGTGTCTTGGAACTCATCGACAAGCACCACCGGAAAGCGTCGACGGAGCAGATCGATCGCGTGCGGACTCTCGCTCAGCGCGTCGCGAAGCTGGGTGAGCACATCGTCATATGACAACGTGCCGCGTTGACGGCGCCGACGGGCAACCTCTTCGAGGATCTTATCGAGGAGGGCTCGCTTTGCAAGTGCCTCACGAAGGGCATCATTCACCACCTCGGATTCGCCGTCTCGAAGTTCGGGAAGCACGGTGATCCCGGGATTGTTCAACGCGATCTTGGCGAGCTTGACGAGCGTCGATCTCACCGTTGGCTTCAACCCGAGATGCACCACGGCGCTGTCGAGCTGGCGCAGCACATCGACAGACAGCACATCGGTGACGACCTCATTGACGATCTCATCGGTATCATCTTGCAAGACCGCATCGAGATCGAGGCGTGCGAACGAGCCGAGCGTCGACCGAATCTGTTGCGCAAAACTATGAATAGTTGTGATCGTCGAGGTATCGAAATTCAACAGCGCCTGTTCGAGTCTCTTCCGGTGAAGGCCGGAGTCAAACCGGGCAAGGTGTTCGCTTACCTCGTCGCCCTCCTTGAACGGGATCTGACCGGAAAGTGCGCGCACGGTGTATGAAATCCGCTCCCGGATCTTCTCGCGGAGTTCTCTTGCGGCAAGTCTTCCAAATGTCACCACGAGGATCTGATCGATGGTCACGTCGGATTCAGCCACGTAGCGAGTCGCGAGTGCCGCGAGTGCGTAGGTCTTTCCAGTCCCTGCACTCGCCTCGATCGAAACCCTTCCCTCGCGCGGAATCACTCCGACGAGGTCAAACTCCGTTACCTCAACCATCGAACCGCCCGAATCGCTTTGCATCTTGCGGCTTTGGTTGCGGCATCCCTTCGACGACGGTCTTTTCAAAAGTTCCCCACAGATAGTGCGCCAACCTGGCCGCCCTAAAGGGTCCCGTGCCGGGATCAGAATCACGAGCCGGGATGCGCGACAGCTCATCTAACCTGATCTGTCCGAAGGCGAGCACATTGTCGCGATCGAGACCGTCGGAATAGGTGTTGTGTCCACCGCCCCTCCAGTCGGCCTCCTCGACATCGCCAAGATGCATTGCCCTCGAGAGGTTGACAAAAAGCGGAAGCGGTTCGCTCCGGCCAAGTTTGGCGAGTTCGAGGACCGCGCGCATCCCTGACTTGGCGGCGTTCTGGCGAGCATCTTTTGTCTCACCAACAAGGCGAAGATCAACGATCTGAGGACCAGAGGATCCAGTGGCCGGCCGACGGAGCAACACGCTCCTCCAGATCACAACCGGTCGCTCGAGCGTGAGCAACAGAAGATCAAGCCATGGGCTGAGCGCGTCGACTGGCCGCAAATGCGAGAATCTTGCATTCCATGTACCGCACCAGTAAGAACCGCTGGAAGCGACGAACTCTCCCGGGGTCAAGGTTCCATATACACGCCGGGCGGCCTTCCCCGTTCCAAGGGCGCGATCAATGGGCACTGTGGGCCCGTCGGGTGACATCGGATCAATGTCGAAACCGTGCAGGCCATCAATAATCTCGTTGACCTCGCGCTCGATATCGTCGCGAAGGACATCAGCAAAATGTCCGACCGGAAGGGCGCCGCGTGCCCGCTCTCTCTCCCACCATTGAACGCTGTCTGTCTGCCAGCGTGCCCGGTCCGGTTGCCTCATCCTCGTTTCAAGGAGCCGCCGACCGATCGCTGCGCGCTCCCTCGGCTCGAGCGCGACCGGAAGTTCATCGGAGGTCTCGTCGCGTTCGTATGGTCGGTAGATCTGGAGACTCTTTTTGAGAAAACTCCTCACCGGATGAAGGAGGAACTCGCGTAGCTCCTCGATCGTGAAACCCGATTCGTCCCCGTGAAACTGAAGTGGTTGCTCGATGAGCAACTTGGGGCCGAGATCTTGTGTGCGTCGCGCACGAGCTCCCAAGAGAGCTGTCGAGTCGAAGCTCCAGGGACCTTTCCGACCAAGTCTCCCCGGTTCGAAGTTTCGTTCGTCGTAGGACTGACGCGGGTGGAATATCTCTCTTCCTTGGATCCAGAGATCTTGCGAAGCGGGGGCAAGGGTTTGAACGACCGTGTCTTTCAACTCGAGGAATTCGACCGAGCGCGGTGTCGCCAAGTTGGTACGCGGGTCAAAGGCGCTCACCGTGACGATGAGTCGCTGCTGAGCTGCCAAAACAGCCTCAAGAATGGACTGTCTCGACTCGGAACGTTCATCAGGATCGCCGAGCTGGGGCGCAAGCGCCATCACGTCATCACCGTTGACATCCGCATCTTTCGAGGGAGAATCATCGAGACCCAGCAGGCAGACAACTTTGAACGGTATCCAGCGAAGAGGGGTGAGCGAACTGACCGTCACCCCTCCACGAAAGAAATCTGCCCGGCCAGGCGCGCCACGAAGGCCATCTGCCAACACTCGCCGCATGTCCGCAAACGAGACCTCAACGGTGTGCTCCCGCCCCTTGTAAACCAAGCTCGCAGAGATCTGCTCAAGCAGTCGGTGAAGCCCGTCAAATTGCCATGATTCTGCCGGATCGAGTGCAAAGAGGGCGGAGATCGACCGAGCCAGCACCTCACACCAACGTCGGGGCGAACGCGGCAACCGGAACTGTTCGGCCACATCCTCCAACCGGTCAAGCAGATCTCCGAGTTGGCCAGCGATTTCAATCTCCTCGCCCTCGACGCCAAAAGGAGCGATGCCTCCCAGGGCAAGTCCATTCTCGAGGTCATGAGTCGTGACACCGATCAGGAGGCTGTCAACTGCCGCCCTCCAGGTATTGAGCTCATAACGCTCCGAGAAACCCATATCGATGCGATGCTCTGCACTCAAGCCCCAACGAACATTGGTATCGCGGACCCACGTATTTACCCGTTCGAGCGCGTTGTCGTTGAAGCCGAATCTTCTTCGGACGGGATCAAGCGCAAAAAACTCAAGCATCTCCGAGGCGCTGCATCGACCTCCCACGAGTGCAAGAAACGCGTCAAACGCCTCCAAGAGCCCATTCGGACTGCGCAGTGACCGATCGCTCATGTGATAGGTGAATCTCGACGCGTCGCCCGTCGGCGCTTCGCGCGGCTCGCCCGCGGACGGAGCGAGAGCTGTCGACGACTGGCCAAATCCCGCCTCAATAAATGGAGCAAAGTCGGTGATCCTCGGGCACAGTACAACTATCTCCTCCTCTTCGAGGTCGGGATCATCTTGCAAAAGGTGCATGATCGCGTCGCGCAATACCTCTACCTGACGGGCCGGACCGTAACAGGCGTGTACTTCAATCGACCCATCCTCGGGACGAAGTTCAAAGGTTCCATCCGGAGGACGATCGGCCCGGAGGTCTTCTTGCACCCGAGCGAGGAGCGAAGGCTGCCCACGCACATCACTGCGCAGATACTGGGTATCGACGTTTTTGAAATGCGAGAACTCCCGGTTCCTTCGCGCAACAGCGAACAGCGCGGCGCGCTCTCGAAACGGGGATCCCCATGACAAAAGAAGCGGATGATGAAGCAGGTTTTGGGAACAATCCTGGGAACGAAGCAACGAGGTAGTGCCCTGTTCCTGGCTCGCCTTTCCCCCAATTCGTCGGGCCACGACAGGGGAGGGCTCAAGGAAAAAACAGTGCACGTCCCGTTTTGAGGCGAGGGCCTCAATGAGATCGAGAAATCCCCACCCTCCCGGGAGAGAGGTGATGCCAAATATCGAGAGTCGGGGTGGAAGCTCGAGATCGAGCTCACCCGTCCTCACACGATCGAGCAGCGCTCTTACGTGTTCGGGCGGACTTGGTTCCCCGATATGTTCACGCGCGCGTCGCCAGAGTTCCGGCTGCCAGGACAGCTCCTTCGTCAACGCATGACCATTCGCGTCGATATTCCTCCCCGCGCGCCATTCCTCAATGAGCTCGGGGCGATGAAGCGCATACCGGTCGAAAAGATCCGCGATCCTGCGCGCCCGACCATAGGAAGATGCCCCGACCGGCAACCCGGGCATGTTGTGAATCTCGCGATCTCGTGCGTCGATCTCGAGAATCTCGAATATCGTCCAAACCAGTTGGTCGATCTGCCACGGATCGTTATCGTCACCGGAGCGTTCACGCCCAGCTGCTTCAAAGACGAGTTGTCTGAGTTTCCCCGGGAAATTGAACGAGATGTTCGCCGCGATCCCGTCCTCTCGTCCCTGCGAGGATCCGAGCGAACGGGCGAGTTCGAGCTTGGTCCATCGTTGCATTCCAAGGCTCGGGACCGCCACCCATTCGGCGGACATCGGATCCGCAAGTGGTTCGGCGAGGAGATCGGATAGTGCTCGAACGAGCGGCCGGATATCGGAAGCCTCATTCAGGTGCAACATGAAATGACGTTATCGCCTGCATGTGTCATCTGTCATGAACGAAAGGTGCATTGCTGACAAATGTCGTCATCACCATTTGATAGGAGGCGATCCCATCACATAACCACGTACTGCAAACCTGTATCGGCGTCAACTGGAACACTGGTACCAACCCATCGGTTCTTTCCCTAAACTTCGACGTGATGACAATCATCCCAGACGACAAAGACTGGACGTGGGTACTCGAGCGACCCTGTTTGGAATGTGGATTCGACGCGCGCGACATAGGCATGCAAGACATTCCGTCCCTGCTTGGGAAACTTGCCGGTTCCTGGCAAGAGGTTCTCCTTCGAGCAGATGTCGCGCGACGGCCATCCCCGGACAAATGGTCACCCCTTGAGTACTCCTGTCACGTCCGTGATGTATTCCGTCTGTTTGACAAGCGACTCCAGTCGATGATGCTCGAAGATGGTGCGCACTTTGAGAATTGGGACCAAGACCGAACTGCCGTCGAGGATCGTTACGACCTCCGAGTTCCGAGCGTCGTCTCCCGTGAGCTTTCAGACGCGAGTGAGGTGCTTGCTCATCGGTTCGCGCGAGTTGACGGCTCGCAGTGGGAACACAGAGGTCGACGGTCCAACGGGAGCGAGTTTACGGTAGCCACCCTTGCCACCTACTTGGCCCACGACCCAATCCACCACCTCTGGGATGTCGAGGTCACCTGAGATCATCGACGACTCTGCGAAATAGACAGACATCTTCAGGTATTCATCGAAGGACCGAATCACGATCGACCGCTATGGGTCATGAACATCTGAGAGGTTCTTCAGCGCCTCGATCATGAGCTCTCGACGCGCCATTCCAATCGGGCGTCACGAACAGTTTTGCAATCCAACCGAGCCAAGCGCTGTGACTGATGCTGGTCGTCCTCGTCGCGAGTTGCCTGATCGATGATCCAGTGCCATCTGCACGCGAGTCAGATGAAATGAATCGACGTCGCGATGTACCAGAGGGGCATCGTAAAAAAACGGGTAACAACGTCGCACCCTACGCCCCTGATCGCCCTGGCCGCATTGCTCGGACAAGACAATAAGTGAGACGCCAATATTTGATGGATGAGGTAGTTGACACATGAGGTTTCTGATACATAAGACACACCTCGGGTATCGCAAGCTGTTGCGTGAAATGATTGAAACAGATCCAATAGCGCAACCGCAGGTAATCTTGTCGACTTTGCATCGTGAACAAGACGATGCCACCGCCGCAACCGCTCACTGTGCTGCTCGCCATGTTCAATATCTGCGCCAGACAAACGTCTCGTGAGTCTCGGGTGAAAATATCGCTCGAGACCCCAACGTCGTTGAACCCAGAATCATCCGACGCGCGCTTGGCAAACCTGTACGGTAGGGGGAGATGGACCAGAATCAAGGGGGAATAGGTGATGGCGCTCGACAAACAGGTGGCCGATCAACTCGCGGAGGCCTGCAGGATTCTCGGGGCGTGGGACATGACTCACGGCGCCGAGGGACACGTGAGCTACTGGGACGGCGAATCGAATTCGATACTCATTCGCGGAAAAGGATCGGACCAACTCGGGGTTCGTTACACGCGTCCGTCAGACATTGTGGAGGTCGACTTCGACTCCAACACGCTCGAAGGCGGCAGCGCAGGCGTCCGTTCTCCGAGTGAGAGTTTTTTGCACACCTGGCTCTTCCGTCAGAATCCAGAGATTCGCTCGGTCGTGCACATGCATCCTCGCCACGCCATGCTTTTGACGATCTGCGAGAAAGAGATCTTTCCAATGCATGGGCGCATCTACCAGGGAGCACGGCTGGCGGTTGAGGGAATAGATACCTACCCAACGAGCATCACCATCCACGACCATGAAAAAGGAGAGCACTTCGCGCACTTCATGGGAAAGAAGAAGGTGGCGCTGATGCGTGGCCACGGAGTCACCGTCGTTGGATCAAGTATCGAAGACGCAACGGTCCGAGCCCTCGAACTCAATGAACTTCTCAAGCTGACCTATGAGGCCTATCTCCTTGGAGATCCAAAACCGCTACCACAGGGCGACATTGACTATCTCAGAGCAGAGCATCAACCGGACCGGCCCCGAGGAGCTGCCGGTGGGGAGAAGGGAATGCTTGCGAACTACCGCTACTACGCGATGATGAGCGGAGAGATGGCAATCCCCACTGATTGACTTTGGAGAGGCCGGCACATTGCAAGGATCTGTCGAGATGGGCGAGGATATGTCGCACCGCTGACAAGATGACGTGCGCGATTTTTCGATCACAGTCCCTCTAGACTGAACTCGTGTTCGAGACACCGATTAGTTGAGATGACACCAGCTCGAGACGACAACGGCAAGGAAACGAGCGCGTCTGACGAGGAACTGCGACATCTCCGTCGAGAGATCGAGCGGCTACGCAAGAAAAACGAAGAACTCCTCCGGATCATCAACGAACGCGATTTCGAACGGCCCCCTCACTACCTGTAACTCTTGTACCCGTGTTCTTCTAACGAGCTCACGCTGACGATCCGATGTCTTGCAAGAGCGCGAGCACGCGCGAATGCCAATCTCGGTGTTCGGTGCTCAATCCCTCCGCGTGGATCAAACGTCTCTCCTCCCGGAGTCGTTGCGCGACATCCGAAACATTCCCAGGAAGGACTCTCGAGACGATATCGCGAATCTCCTTGGCAAGTGCCGGAGAAGATCCCTGCGTCGATACCGAGACGACGACCTCTCCCGCTCGATGCAGAGCGGTAAAAAAGAATGTCGAACGGTCAGGATCATCGACAACGTTCAACCAGATGCGCCTCCGCGAGGCCTCTTCGACGATGCGACCGTTCACCTCAGGGTCACCAATCGCGGAGACAACGAGCCAATATTTCGCAAGGTCTCCGGCCCGAAAACGTCGAACGGTCAACGATTCGATGCCTGAAGGCATATCTGCAACAACCGATTCGGCGATGACGTCGACCGACGCCCCGGCCTCGAGAAGCTGACGGGTCTTTTTCGCACCCACCCTTCCGGCACCGAGGACGAGCGCGCGACGACCATTCAAGTTGAATGCAAGTGGCAACATCACGAGATCAAGGAGGCGACGGACCGAAGGTCACAAAGATCGAGCGCGGCGACCGCTCCCACGACGATTACTGCTGGAGAGGAGAACTCAAGACTCGCAAGCGTGTCAATCTTGCCTCGCACGACGCGTTGACTCGGTGTCCATGCAGACTCGATCGCGGCAACCGGAGTTTGCGGTGCGAGACCACCACGGAGCAACTGCGCGACGATTCTCTCGCGGTTCGACACTGCCATGAGCAGCACCAGGGTGAGTCGCGGGTCGACGAAACCCGAGATGTCGAGCGTTGATCCATCTTGCGCATGACCGGTAACGATCGTCACTCCGCTCGAAAAGCCACGGTGGGTGACCGGGATTCCCGCTGCGAGCGGAGCACTCAGGGCAGAGGTGACCCCAGGAACGATCTCAAACGAGATACCCGCCTCTTGTAGCGCACGCGCCTCCTCTCCACCGCGCCCAAAGAGAAAGGGATCGCCGCCCTTGAGCCTCACGACCATCGAGTACCTGAGACCCAACGCGACGAGAAGCTCGTTGATCATCGGCTGGGTGTTCGCTCCGCCGGGACGCTTTCCAACATCGATCAGCTCTGCATCATCACCGGCAAGCCGCAACACTGAAGGGTCGATCAGGCGATCATGGACGACGACCTGCGCCTCGGCGAGTAGTCGCGCGCCCTTGCGCGTGATCAGATCAGCCTCACCCGGCCCAGCGCCGACCAGATAGACCGTCATTGTCGCACCGCCCGGGTAAAGAAGTCGCCAAAGGTCTCTCCGGGCAGTCCCTCTGACTTCCATCTGTCGAGGAGCGGTCCGACAAGAGCTGGAATCTGTTCAATCGAGACCTTTTCTTGAAAGAGCGTTGCGAGCCGGTCTCCACGCGCTCCTCCCCCGAGATACAGGTCATAGGTCGACTTCGTCCTTCCAACGACACCGATCTCGGCAACCGCGGGTCGTGCGCACCCGTTCGGGCACCCAGTCATGCGCAGCTGCACTGGACGATCCCCGAGATCGCGCTCAATCAACGCCTGTTCGAGGAGTTCAACGAGATCTGGTAGGCGCCGCTCGGACTCTGCGAGCGCCTGACCACATGTGGGAAGTGCTGGGCACGAAAGCGCGCCTCTCGCAACCGGGCCAAGATCCTCGGTTCGTTCGACGCCGTGACTTGAGAGGATCGCGGCGATCGCGTCACGGTCATCGGAATGAATAGACGAAATAAGGAGATCTTGAGCCGCGGTGATGTAGAAGGTAACGGCAAACTTCTCCGCAATCGACCGGAATGCCGATCGAAACTGCGTCGCCTGGGAATAATCCCTTACCCTGCCAGAGGGAATTCGGACGCCGACCTGATGAGTTCGATCCGAAAGCTCTCGCCAACCGAGGTGATCATCGAGCTCAACCTGTGCCTCGACGAGCGGTACCAGACGCAACGCAAATCCGATTCGAGATTCCACCTCCTTGCGAAAGGTGGAGATACCGAGATCGGAAATGAGGTATTTCATCCGCGCGCGCCTTCGGTCAACTCGGCCGCCGAGTTCGCGATAGGTATCGATCACACCTCGAATGAGTTCGTCGATCTCTTCGTAGGTCGCGAATGCCAATGGCTCTGCGAGACGGGCGAATGTGTCGGGGTTTGCATACGAACGCCCGAGTCCCCCGCCCGCAAGGACGACAAAGCCAGCACCATATTCATCATGCTCCATCGGTATCAGGCCAAGATCTTGCGCGAACACATCGACACAGTTCTCGCGCGGATGGCCAATCGCGATTTTGAACTTCCTCGGTAAATAGGTGGAACCGTAAAAGGCGTGCTCTCTTTCGTCTTCGAATGAGGCCGCCCGATCTCCACTGACGAAAATCTCCCAATGCGCATTTGTTGCGGGCTTCAAGGATCTCCCAAGGTGCGACGTCATCTTCGCAAGCGCACCCGTGGGATCATCGGTCTGAAGCCCCGGACAGGTCACGATATTGCGCACAACATCACCACAGGCTCCAAAAGAGGTCATCAACTCTTCGTGAAGGCCTCTCGCGAGCGTCTTGAGATCAGTCTTCGCAACACCATGAAACTGAACTGCCTGCCGTGTGGTCAGCCGTATCGAACCATCCGCGATCTGGTCCGAGGCGCGATCGAGAGCCAGCCACTGGCCGGTTGTGAGACGACCGCCGGGTATGGCGACGCGAACCATGAACATGTAATCGAGTGATTCCCCATTCTGCGCGCGTGCGCGGCGGGTATCACGATTGTCCTGCGCATAAATTCCATGGAACTTGAGGAGCTGTCCCGACTCCTCGGAGACATTTGGCTCCGAGCCCTGCAGCTGTTCGAGAAGATCGCCGCGAAGCAGTTTGCTCGATCGTTTGATCGCCTCAACCGGAGACTCCCCCACTCCTGACTCCGTCACGAGACTCCCTTTTACGGTCTTTCGACCATGATCCAGATACTTGACTAATTAAGTCAACATTAATACCTGAGTAAATCTATCAAGATTTAGGGAATGTGCAAGTGGTGATTTCGAGCGGCCAAGGACGGTCATTGTGGTCGTCAGCGAGCCGTAATCGCTCTTCTCGGGACTGTGCCAGAGAGAATGCTCGAGGCCCGACGCCGCTCTCGGGGCCCGTCGCCGCTCTTTTCACCAACAGTACCCAGACCCTTCGACTTACACCTCGTCGCCGACAGAGTTCACAGAAAGCTGGGCACGCACGGCGCGCTTTTTCGGCTCAGGCTGTTCGAGGTGTCGGAGAACTTCACCCCAGCGAGCATTGTGCTGCGCCGTTCTTGCAAGACGAAGACCGCTCGACTACGGCGCAATCGAGGACCTTTCTCGAGTCGAGTCTGCCCGCTGAGGCGTTGCCGATTTCCTGCGACTGAGCCAGAACCAAGATCATCTCGTGGCGCGCGACGAATGCAACGCGTCAAACTGGGGACGTTGAGGGTGAGCGCGATGAGTGATCCTGAGTTGAACTGCCGACGACGATGCGTGACTCGGATGACCATGCCACGTACTCTCGGCAACGTTGGGCATCGCCAGAAGGGACAACGTGGACGATGAGAACGACGGGTTTCCTGCCAAACGGTCGACGGCTGTCGTTTCGCCTCGTAAAACGAACGGTGCCGCTCGCCACCGCGCTTCTGCTTGTCAGCGGAGGAATGATTCCAAGCGAAACATTCGCAGCATCAAACACCCTTTCAGCAACCGAAGGGGTCTCGTTCAGTAATCAGCTGGCGACAGTCACCATCACCTGCGCGCTGGTGACATCACCGACGGGCACGATCAGCTGGGGCGACGGCTCCGCCTCATCATCGGCCGAGGTATCGGTTTCGGGCACACAGCTGGTCGTTTCTGGCTCACACACCTACGCCGAAGAAGGAAGTTTCACCGGTAGCGTGAACGGCACCTATCTCTGTGACGGTGTCCATCACGCCTTCACTGCCAGCTTCACGGCCGGCGTGGCCGATGCCCCGCTCAGTGCAACGGCGGCGACGCTACAACCAGTCTCGGCCAGGAGGATTTTCATTAGCCAGATTGGCCTGTTCAGCGACACCAATCCGGCTGCGACGACGGCGGACTTTCGTGCAGTCGTCGCATGGGGCGATGGCGCCGTATCGTCGGCGACGCTCACCGCGAGCGGCAGTCAATTCGTGGTCAGCGGTACCCATAGCTATGTAGAACCGGGCACCTACCGGGTCGAGGTCGGGATCGTCGACCGCGGGGGCGCGCACGTTGGCGACACCGATACGATCATCGTCCGGCCGCGCTCGGGTCTCAAGCTGGACGTGGGCAGGGCGCGCTCCGTGGGAGACGGGACGACAGCGCTTTCTGTTCAACTGCCAGGAAAGGGATTGCTCAACGTTGTACAGGTGGGTGGCCGGAGCGTCTTTTTGTCACAGGTGCGCAAGCGCGTCGGAAAATCGGAGTCCCTCACGCTCATCCTCAAGCCTGACGCTGCCGCGCTGCAGCTGGAACGTAAAGGCGAGCACGTGCATATCGTGGCGCGTCTCACCTTCACCTCACTCAACGGAGCGCGCATCACCAGGCTCATTCCAATCGTGTGGGAGACGCAGCCGTGTGGCTCCAACTTGACCTTCCACTACACGGGATCCGAGCAATCGTGCATCGTGCCCCGCGGGGTGACGCATGTGGAGATCATCGCGGTGGGCGGACGCGGGGGAAGTGGTCCGCCTGGTTGCAACGGTTTCCCGATGTTGAGCGGCGCCGGTGGCTGGGGGGCGCAGGTGATCAGTCCCACCGTTCCAGTCAAACCGGGCGAGCAGCTCTACGTCGAAGTCGGCGGGATCGGTGGCGATGCCTCCTACACCTGCGGGCTGGTTGGGCAGGGAAAGCCGGGGGTTGGTGGCTGGAACGGCGGGGGTAATGGCGCACTCCCGCAGAGCTTCGCAGGAAGTGGTGGCGGGGGTGGCGCTAGTGATGTGCGTACCGCGTCGTGCGCGTCACTTTGTGGCCAGGGCGGCGGCTTTGGCGCACTCATCTCGCTCGGTTCGCGACTGGTCGTTGCCGGTGGTGGCGGAGGTGGGGGAAGTGGCGGCGGTGCGGGCGACTGCCAGCCCTGCACGACAATGGGCGGCAACGGTGGTTTTGAGGGCACCGCGGGTAGCGACGCGAGTGGAACGGGCATCGCTGGAGTCGGCGGCGGTGCGGGCACCAGCAATGCCGGCGGTGGAGGGGGAATTACGGACCCGTACTGCGGGGCATCAGATGATCCACCGCCTTGCACGAGCGGCTCCGACGGACATGTCGGCATCGGCGGCAGCGGCGGCGTCGACCCCTACGGCGGGTACTACTCGAATGGCACCTTCGTCGAGGGCTTTGCGGGCGGAGGAGGAGGCGGAGGCTTTTGGGGCGGCGGAGACGGAGACGGCGGTGAGGTCAGTCAGGCCAACACGGTAGGGGGCGGTGGAGGCGGTTCAAGCCTTGCGCCGGCCGGTTCGGCCATTATTCCCTACCCGGGAGACCCGTACGTGGAGATCATTCCCGGATAACGACAGCCAAACGAGACCTCCTCGGACGGGCCCGGGCTACGATCACGCACCGAACGTATGACAAGGATCAATATCGTTGGCATCGTCATGAAGAATTGGCAAAGACAGATCCGCTCAAGCAGATAACAAGGGGACGCGTGAACTTCATAGGTTCGTTTCGGTCCGTCCTTCGGTTCCGGAAATTCGAATGGAATGCAACGACCAGACGGCTCGTCTCTGCTGCAAGCGTCTCAGATCTTCGGAACATTGCCCAAAGAAGGCTTCCGGCGGGAATCTTTGACTATATCGACGGAGGAGCCGAAGATGAGATCACGCTGGCCAGAAATAGCGCTGACTTTTCATTGATCTCGTTTCGACCAAGGGTACTTGCGGACGTGACGTCGCTTGATCCATCAACCGAACTTTTCGGAAAGAAGATGACCATGCCGCTCATCCTCGCTCCGACAGGATTCACACGTATCGCAGATCCCGAGGGAGAGCTCTCGGTCGCTCGCGCGGCCCAGCGTGCAGGAATTCCCTACACGCTCTCGACCATGGCGACGCGCTCCATCGAAGAGGTCAGCTCAGTTACCTCATCGCCCGCTCGGAACTGGTTCCAGGTCTATGTCTGGCGCGATCGAGATCTCGTCGAGAGTCTCCTTGGGCGAGCCAAGACCGCGGGATACGAGGCGATCGTCATCACCGTCGACACGCCGGTTCTCGGACGTCGCGAGCGAGATATCCGCAGAGGGTTCCTCTTACCGCCAAAGGTCGGCCTCGACACCTTGTTCGAGGGTGCCCGCCATCCGCGATGGACCCTTGATCTTTTGCGCTCCGAGCCGATCGCGTTCTCGAACCTGCGCGGAACTGATGTAGGAGACGGCTCCTCACCGGTCGCTCTTTCAGAACAGGTCAACAGCCAGTTCGATCAGGCCCTCTCGTGGCACGATATTGCATGGTTCCGCAAGATCTGGAACGGGCCGATCGTACTGAAGGGAATCCAACGCGTTGAGGACGCGAAGATCGCAGTCGACTCCGGCGTCGATGCAATTGCATTATCAAATCATGGTGGTCGACAGCTCGACGGCGCGCCCTCACCGGTGTCATTGATCTCCTCGGTCATCGACGCGACTCACAACGCGATACCGGTACTGTGCGATGGCGGGATACGGCGAGGAAGCGACATCGCCAAGGCGATCGCTCTCGGGGCAACGTCATGCATGATCGGGCGCGCGTATCTCTACGGTCTTGCCAGCGGCGGAGAACGCGGCGTGGATCATGCACTTGCGCTACTTCGCGAGGGGCTCCTCAAGACGATGGCCCTCACCGGGTCGCGCTCGATCAATGATTTGACAAAAGATCTTGTCGAGATCCCAAGCTCGTGGTCCTCTCATCAGAGCTGATCCCGGTTCGCCTGATCCACCTCCCCCGCGATTGCCACCTTGGCCACAGATCCGTTCATCGCCCACCCCGTTCGCGCCTTCGCAGCACCGATTGAATGCTCCCTCAGGTCGACCTTGCCATTGAAAGTGCTCAGGAATTGGCCAGATAATGGCCTCACCCGAATACGTGATTATGAACAGACGTGCGAGATGATAGCGGGCATCGCCACAGCGCGATCGGGCCAATAGGTGGTCGCCCGAACAGGGGGAGGGCCAATCATTTGGCCGATCGAGCTAAAGATCGGTGAGGATGCAGTCGTTAAAACCCTCACGAGGAAGACGGGGGATGGCATGAGCGAAAGCGAACTCGTCGACAAACGCGCATTGATCGAACAGCACGAGAACACGAATGCTGAGGATCTGCGCCAACTGTGCATAGAAACACTTCTCGCCTGTCCCGAGGAGCGCGTCTATTTCAAAGATCGAATGGGCCGCAGGATCCTCTCGAGCGCAGGCTCGCTTACCGGGATAGCCGCCAACGGCAGGCCCAAGGACGCGGTCGGAAAAACAGACCATGACGTGTTCAACAAGGTGTTTGCCGACAGCTTGACCGCGGACGATCGGCAGATCATGGCGACTGGGGAGACAATCGTCTGCAAGGTGAAGAGCGTCAAGATTCCCGGGCATGCCGAAATGTGGGTCCAGACCACCAAGATGCCGCTTCGCAGTGCAAGCGGCGAGATCGTCGGGACCTTCGGGATCACCCGTGATCTCACCGCGCAGGTCAAGGCAGAAAGGGCCCTCGAACACCTGGCACGCCACGACGCGCTCACCGGTCTGCCGAACCGGGCGCTGATCCAAGATCGAATGAAACAGATGCTCGCACATGCACACCGCAGTCACATCCACTGCGCCGTCATGTTCCTTGATCTCGACAATTTCAAGGACATTAACGACACTCTTGGCCACCAAGCTGGCGATCAACTCCTCATTGCTGTCGGCAAGCGTCTCTCGAGTGTGGTGCGCGAGAGCGACACCGTCGGCCGCTTCGGTGGCGACGAGTTCGTTGTGCTCGTCGAAAGAGAGTCGATGGGCGCTGGCGCCGAGGTCGTGGCGAAGCGGATCCTCGATGTGCTCAAGACCCCATTCGAAATCGCTGCAAGCGAGATCCCGATATCGATATCAGCGAGTATCGGCATTGTCGAGGCCGATCTACAGACCCCAGAAGAGCTGCTGCGAGACGCCGACATCGCACTCTACCAAGCAAAGGCAGCAGGAAAACATTGTGCTTCGACCTTCGCTGCGAACATGCAGACCGCGGCCCAGGTCCGCCGGATGTTGTTGATCGATCTCGAGCGCGCACTTGAAGACGACCAGTTCTTCCTCCTCTATCAGCCAACCTTCAAACTTGAGACAAACGAGTTCACTGGTGTCGAGGCACTGCTGCGATGGCAACATCCCGAGCGCGGCGTCGTGCAGCCCGATGACTTCATTCCTGAACTCGAAAAGAGCGGGCTCATCGTTCCAGTCGGTGCGTGGGTGCTCAATGAGGCCTGCCGTCAAGGTGCAGCGTGGTGTGCCAAGGGCCATCGTTTCAGCGTCTCGGTCAATGTGTCGGTAAAACAGATCATGCGCGACCGGATCATCGAAGATGTCGAGTTCGCGCTCGCTTCGAGTGGATTCGACCCCTCGATGCTGATCTTGGAACTGACCGAGACCACGCTCATGCGCGACGTCGACGCCACAGTCGCTCGGCTCATCGTGTTGAGATCGCTCGGAGTTCGGATCGCAGTCGACGACTTTGGGACCGGCTATTCCTCTCTCGCCCACCTGCGACAGTTCCCGATTGATATCTTAAAGATCGACCGATCCTTCGTTTCGGGAATCTCAAATTCTGCCGAGTCCGCGGCGCTCGTCCGCACACTTGTTCAGCTTGGACTCGCGCTCAACCTCGAAACGATCGCCGAAGGTATCGAGGACGATGACCAGCGCTCGCGACTTCAGTACGAAAACATCGACCAAGGACAAGGATTCCTTTTCTCAAGGCCGGTCGATGTCGCGTCGATCGACCTACTGATGAACGCTCATCGCGTCTCAGTCCACGCGTCCTCTCAGTAGGCCCAAAGCCTATCGGAAGCACGGGTCAAGACGCCAACCTCGGAGCAAGAGGTTCTGCGCAAGAATTTCCGAGCGTTGATTCATAGTGCCAAGGCTCTGAAGCCACAAGATACTCGCCTTGATCCAAGCGATGGTCGCTGGAGTTGAGCGCATCGATAACTGTGGCGTGTTGCGTTCAAGGGCGACGGCGTGTCTTATCTATTGCGCGATGCCACAATCCACACTTGGCACCTTCCTTCGCACAGTTACCTTTTTGAGACCTACCAATGCCCCGAGGATCTCATTAGGGTAAGTAAGGAGGACGAAGGTACTTCTTGTCTTTTGGATCACACCTCAAGCTTTAGGCACCTTCGTCACCTTTTGGGTGATCCTGCAAAAGAATCTGCGCCGGCAACCCCCCGTTTGAAATCCGAAGAACGCACATTTCAGCGGGTGGACCTTATGGGACGGCTTTCAAACCCTCCTGAGGCAACCAAAATTCTGATTTTACAGGGATCAACTACGTTTAATAAGCACAACGTTGCCTTGTGCGGGGCCACGAAACAACCCATCGACGATGAGCTTGTCGTCCCAACTGAAGAAGAGGGACGGCTTTCAAACCCTGTCCAACGACGGCTGACGGACGCAAACATTGGACAACTCGTCGAGGACTATGTCGGAGGGCTGTCCGTCAACGCACTTGCTCGCCGATTTGGAATCCATCGCACCACTGTCATGAATCATCTCGAATCCCGCGGGGTCCAACGCCGCCGGAATGTTCGGAAGCTTTCTGCCACCAAGGTCGCCCTGGCTGCGGGACGTTACGCGAATGGTTTATCGCTCGCGTCAGTAGCGAAGGAATTCGGAGTGAGTGAAGCTACACTCACTCGCGAGTTCCACGCCGCCGGTATTCCTATCAAACCTCGGCGAGGTTGGTCCTAACCGGACAAACCTCGAACCAAGTTATTCGACAGAGACTCGATAATTTGCACAAGATCATTCAAGATCATCTTCGGTGAGCAAAACCTACGGTGTGAAAGGATGGCCTTTCGCGTAGATTTTCACTTGAAACTAGTCACCGACCGCAAGTACTCGTAAATATGTTGTCGCGGCCCTCTAAGGACGATCGTTCAAGAGTCAGCGTAATGGTGTTGTGGCTTCACCACGATGAATCGCGAAGAAGGTGGGGCAAGTGCGACTGCTCGTTGTGCTGAATGGGCAACATGTGAGAGGTGGTTGCGACACGGAGTGCTGGCGCGCAATCAGGAAGATTGATTACTCTGAAGGTCCGGTCGACGTGACCCACAGCCTGGTCAAGGCGAGCGACCTGCTCATATGCTCCAATGACAGACCAACCGTCGGTTGGAGCGCCAAGAAGGAATGTGACGACGTGAGCGACACGACGATGCTGCGCCTGTTGGTCAAGGCGTTTAATGCACACGATTTGGATCGGATTCTCGGGTTTTTCTCTGAGGACTGCGTTTTGGAGACTCCACGCGGTTACGAACCTTGGGGCACGAGGTTCACGGGGCGAGAGGCGGTGCGAAAGGGTTTAGCCGCTCGCTTTGAGGGATTGCCAAATGTTCACTACGCCGATGACGAGCACTGGTGGTGTGGAGATCACGTTGTCTCTAAATGGCTGCTGACGGGCACTTCGATTACTGGCGAGCAGACGTGCGTCCGCGGGTGTGACCTGTTCGATCTCGCACCTGCTGGCTCGATTGCGAGGAAGGATTCATATTGGAAAATCGTCGGTTAACCGTCGCCACGTTGGTCGGTGACTGCCGGCGAGAGGTCATTGAAGATGTCGATTGCGATGATGAGGGTTTAAGGCGCTTGGCGACGATCGACGCAAGCTCCTCGACCTCTACTTCAAGGGCAAGATCAGTGAGGACTTCTTCCGCGAGGAGGAGACGCTCCTAGCGACCGCCATTGAGGCCGTGCGCCACGAAGCCACCGCGCTTAGCGAGGAGGCCCGGGCTCAGACTGACCTAGAAGCCCGTTTCGAGGAGGTCGCGACATTGCTCAGCACCCTGGACATTGAGACGTTATGGGAGGCCGCCGAAGACCGCGAGAAGCGCGTCATCATCGCGAATATGGTCGAGTCGGTGACCGTGTTCCCCGACCACCTGGAGGTCAAAATCGTCGGAAGTCCAGCCCTTCACGTGCTCTACTCTGAGGTCGGGCTCAAGGGGTCGGAGAACGTGCAAGTTGGTGACCCGACGCAAACCCGCACGCGAACTGTTGACGAACGTTTTGTGCGGGACATGCTTTAAGGAGGGGAAAGAACGTAGTAGCAACGTGATTGGGATTTGGGCTCGACTACAAGGAACTCTTCTGGAACTGACGCGTTGGCGATAGAGGTGTCAGACCGAACTGATGAATTATGCGTCAACTCGGAAAAACCTTGGGAACTCCACGGGCGCTAACGAGCACTAAACAACGGGCAACAGCCGTCGCTACTGGTCAACTACAAACTCTTGTAATCATTGGGTCCTAGATGAATATCCTTGGAGCGGCGACGAGAATCGAACTCGCGTTCTCAACTTGGGAAACTGATGCTCTGCCGCTGAAGCCTGCGAAGCCACGATCGTACTTCGCGCGGCACCTATATCCGCAAATGCGCCCTACGGCGTGGTGAAGCTCGTCTGGCCCGAGCCCGCCGCGTAGCCGGAAGCAGTCACCGTTGCTTGGGCGCACCAGGAACCCGCCGACTTCGTGGAGAAGGTGAAGGTCACTTGGCCGTTGTTGCCCGTGGTGCCAGTGCTAGACGCGGCCAGCGTGCCTCCACAGGCTTCTGCGTACACGTCCATCGTGACCCCCGCGCCCCCGATGCCTGCGCTGGTGCTGTCAGTTGCGCTCACGGTGAGCGGCACCTTGTAGCCCTTGCCCCTCGGTGACACCGTGCCAGCGGTGACCGATACGTTCATGGTGCCGGTCGAAGCGACCGTGGTCGTGGTGGTCGACGTCGTGGTGGTCGACGTCGTGGTGGTTGTCGAGACGTTCCCGAAAAGCCAGCTGCCACGGCCCGAGCAGAGGTCGTATCCGGTCAGGCACGACGCGCCATTATTACCCACGGTGATGTCGCGGAAGTTGATGTTGCTCCCGTAGACGTAGGCGGCGTTAAGGACCTGGCCGGCGTCAGCGGACGCCCCCGCCCACATGGGGGTCGAGGCGCTAGTGCCGCCCACGGTGAACCAGCCCGACTGGCCGTAGTACGGGGTGGAGTCGTAGACCGAAACGCCGGAGTTTGGGTCGGCGTCGAGGGCGACGTCGGGCGTGGCGCGCTTGCCGTTGCAATTGACCTGGGCGTACTGGGAGAACGACGACTGTGCGTCGGTCGCGGTCTCGTAGGCGCTGCAGCCACCGCCCCCGCTCGACCAGCCGGTCTCGGAGAGAAAGCTCCCGTCGCTCGCGAAATTGAGCGTCGTGCCACCGACCGAGATGACATTGGGTGAGCTGGACGGGTACTCGGCGGGCAGGCCGCTGTCACCCGCCGCTACGAAGAAACTGACCGGTGCACCGTTGTAGGAGCCGGTGAAGTAGGAGTCGTAGGCGCTCTCACCGCTCGACTCGCCGCCGCCCCAGCTGTTGGAGACGTACGAGGCGTGACCCTTCGCGTAGGTCTCGGCGGCCATCAGGTTGGTGAAGCTGTTGGACGAGGCCTCAACAAGCAGGATCTTGGCTCCCGGGGCGATCGCGTGTGCCCACTCGATGTCCAGGCTGATCTCGAGGGCCCAGCCGGAGTTCGACTTCGGGTAGGTGATCCCGCCGGTCTGGTTCACCTTGGTGAAGCAGCCATTTGATGTCGTGCATGGCGGCAAGCCGAACTGGGCAGAGAAGGTGGAGAGGTCGCTCGCCGCGGTCGGGTCGTCGTAGGCGTCGACCAGCGCGATGGTGTAGTTGTTCCCCGCCCCCGACGTGACGCCTGGGAAGCCGTACACCGAGTCGATGGTCAACGGCGAGAGGCCGGTGGGCCCCGCGGACGCGAGCGGGTTGCCTTGGGCGTCGGTCACTACGAGCTCCTGGCAGTGCGCGAAGCCAGTGGGCACGGCCGGACAGACGGCCCGATAGTTGGCGTGTGCGTTGACGGCCGCGACCGGCGAGGAGGAGAGCGTGAGCGCCACGAGCGACGCGATCAGTGCAGCTGCTCCGCCCACGCGAGCAACAATGCGGCGACGGAACATCGTGACCTCCCCATGGCCTTCGAACCCCTCGAGTCTAACAGTGGTGCGGTGCATTGTCTAGGTGCGTGGGCATCATCCTCTGATCCACCCCTTCGTCCGTCATCATATGATCGCTGAAGATTCGCGATTTTCCTTGGCATCGACGATACTTGTGTCATGGCAAATGATCTTGTTGGCAGTGATCTTGTTGAGGCAGATGGCCAGCTCTTCGAGGTGGCGATGGGTCCTGCGACAGAGGCGGCAACGCCGTCTTGTGTGACCGAGAAGACCTTCCGCCACTACGACCAGTCCCAGCAGTTCCTCATCCCGCCCTCGCTCGATGACTGGCTGCCAGGTGACCATGAGGCAAGGTTCATCTCCGAGGCCGTCGATGATCTGCTCGACCTCTCGTTGATCTATGCCTCCTATGCAACAGCCGATGGTGGGCCTCCCTACGATCCTACGATGATGCTGAAGATCCTGCTCTATGGCTATTCGATCGGGGTGACCTCGTCGCGAAAGATCGAGCGTTGCTGTGTCACCGATGTTGGGTTTCGCTTCTTATCTGCGAACCAGACACCGGACTACCGTTCGATCGCGCGCTTTCGCCGTCGCCACCTTGGCGCGCTTGATGACCTGTTCACTCAGGTGCTGGCGCTGTGTGCGACAGCTGGACTGGTCAAGCTCGGCCGTGTCGCACTCGACGGGACCAAGCTGCGGGCAAACGCCAGTCAACACAGGGCAATGAGCTATAACCACCTTGTGAAAAAGACCGAACAGTTAAGGGCCGAGGTCGCAAAGATCCTCGCCGAGGCAGAGGAGATCGACCAGGCCGAGGACAAGGAATTCGGCAAAGACTGCCGGGGTGACGAGATCCCAGCAGAACTTGCCCGACGAGAGACGCGTCTTGTCAAGATGCGCCTCGCGATGGACGAGATCGAAGCCGAGGCGAAAGAGCGGGCAGCTACCAAGGCGGCCGAGCAGACAACCCAAAGAGGCGCTGACGAAGACGAGGTGGCGAGGGCGACCGAACAGGCCAGACAGAAGGCCACACCAAAGCCAACAACCCAGCGCAACTTCACCGACCCTGAGTCACGCATCATGAAAAGCGCCGATGGCTCGTTTCATTATGCGTTCAACGCGCAGGCGGTCGTCGATGAAAAGAGCCAGGTCGTCATCGCCGGTGTCGTCACCCAGGCGGCGACTGACATCAACCAGCTCACCCCGATGATCAAACAGATGCAAGATGAGCTTGAAACCGCTGGGATCACAGGCCACCCAAAGGTGCTGCTCTGCGATGCCGGTTATTGCTCGGCGGACAACCTCGAGGCACTTGCCAGCGCTGCGCACCGACTCGACGAGCGAGAGGTAGATGTAAGTTGTTTCGCCCCTCGCCTTGCGCGTGGTCTTGACGAACATCACTCCTAATAATAGAAGAGTCAGTTGATCAAGTCGTGAATATGTCGCCGCTACATTTCTGAAAATACTGGAAGAATCCTGAACAGATTACTTGATCACAAGCTTGTGGTCCTCTGGAATGGCTCCAAAAGTGTCAAAGTCCGGTCGGATCGCTTGGAGAGTGAATTTCGGACGTTCGTGGTCGTTGCGTGATGGCAACGTCGTCGACGGTGTCCTAAGTGCAATTTTCGACCATACAAAATGGCTCACAGGGTGCGTTGAGGCGCCACGATCCGCTCGTGGGTAACGCTGAGGTTAATGTGGCTCGCCAAACACTTCGATCTTCACGGACAACGACGGATTCTTGAAGTTCTTGCCTTGCGGGTTTGAAAGTGCGACTGAAGCTGCCTGAGCGATCGGACCTTGAAAATATCCTTTAACCTCGATCAACGTTGTGATTTTAACAACGAGTGGAGGTAACGCGACTATGTTCGAACCCACTTGCGCCACTGTGTATCAGGTAGAACACAGCGACTAAACGACCAAGATGAACCACACCGAGCCTGAATTGCGTCTCATTCGCGGTCTACTCAAACCCCGCGAAGCCCGCGCATTGCGGAGGTTAGCGACGAGTGCTGTCATGAACGCAGCTGCCGCTGGGATACACGACTTGGTATGTGCCCTATGCCCCCTTCGTTGTTCAAAGCGATGGCACGAGGCGCCGCCAGCGCTCCATGACGCTGAAGCCAAGACGTTCATAAACACCTTGGACCTCGGGGCTCGCGGTGAGCACCCCGAATCCTGCTCCGGCAGCGCAACCGTGGGTTAGCGCTCGCGACGTCACCGCCGAGCCGTAGCCCCGCCCGCGTGCCTCAGGAACCGTTCCTACCGCGAAGATGCCCACGGCGTCGCCGGCTACTACCGACATAGCGCACGTAACGGACACCCCATCCACTTTGCCGAGGTGCCACTGGATCCCCTCGCACTTGAGGTGCGCGGGGTCCAAGAGCTTTATGGCGCTCGAGGGCAGCGTGTCGAAGGCAGCACCGCGCACCTCGGCGATCGCGAGATCGTCTTCCGTGCGGCGCGTGCTCAAAGTGAGCTCGGGCGGTTCCGGACCCTCGACGTCGTGGGCGGCAAGTGACGTCGCCATCAAGAGCGCCTCGTCCTCCGCGAAGAGCCCCAGGTCTCGCAGCGATTCATCGACTTCCGCGGGCACACTCGGCCGGAGCCGTACGCACCACGACACTCCGCTCGTGGCGAGCCTTACTGCAAGCGCAGTCGCATCCTCGGGGGCAGCGGTCGCGTCGAGGCCATATATCCCGTTATAAGGGCGCCCCGGCAGCGTGGTCATCAGTGCGAGTAAACCCGGCCGTGAGTCGCGCCAGGCGCCAGTTCGACCGCGTGATATGCCCTCGCATGCCGCAAGCATTCCCGTTGCCGCCTCATCTGCATTCGGCGTCCAATTCCGCATGAGTTCGAGGCTAACTGTTGCGAGCTAATTGGCCCAGCAGGCCACCACCATAATTTCCAGAGATGAATCGGGGTTCGAACAAGGCGAATACCAATTTCGAGCGATCGGAAGTGAGGAGGCGGAATTCATCAGGTATGACGTTGTAGTTTTGACAACACTCTGTGGGCGCTGAGGTGGGCGTTACAGGACTCGAACCTGTGACCTCAGCCGTGTGAAGGCTGCGCTCTAACCACCTGAGCCAAACGCCCGTACTTTATACCCTTGACCTGCACTTTTCTGCTAATTATTCGTCATTAATCTCGAGCACAACGCTCCTACAGCGCTAAACTATACGCAATGACAATCTCCGAATCCGCCCATCGCCAGCGCAGTAACTCTACTTCTCCCCCGCTGCGTCGCGTGCCACGCGAGGGCCAGCTTGGTCAACTCATGCGGTCATTCGACCGGTCACTTCGTGCGCTCAATCGTTCAGCATCCACCCGAGATCAGTACCTTATGTCCGTCGGCCAGATGGTGGATTTCTTCGCCGCTCACGGGATGCCAGACGAGCCAACCAAAATCACACGCGAACACGTCGAGACATTCCTCGCGGAGTTTGCCGAGACGCACATGCCTGCGACAGTACAAACCCGTTACAAGTGTCTACGGCTGTTTTTTTCATTCCTGCTCGAAGAGGGTGAGATCACTAAGCATCCAATGGCCAACATGAAACCACCGTCGATTCCCGAAACACCGGTACCGGTCTTTGGCGCTCCGCAGCTTGCAGCGTTACTCAAGGTTGCTGACGGTCGAGGCTTTGAGTCCCGTCGTGATACTGCAATTCTTCGATTGTTCATGGATTCGGGAATGCGACGCGGGGAGATGGCCGGCCTCAAGGTTGAGGACATTGACTTTGAGCAAGATGTCGCTTACGTCATTGGGAAGGGCTCGCGTCCTCGTGCCTGCCCGTTTGGAGCTAAGACCGGCCAAGCCATCGACCGCTACCTCCGGGAACGTACGAAACGACCTGAGGCTGCTCTCCCCTGGCTCTGGCTCGGCAAGCGTGGTCAGCTTTCGGCTTCGGGCATACGCCAGATGGTCCGACGCCACGGTGAACTTGCCGGACTTGGTCTCATCATTCCAAGCACCACACCACCTGGGACCCCTACGTACCGCGCTCTTGAGAAGTACTGAATCATGAATCAATCTCCTTTCACTGCACCAGCATCATCGCTGGGCCACAAAGGATCGATCGGTTTCGCCATTTGCTCGTCACGGGTCGCGAGGCGACCAATAAGGCCCGCGAGTCAACACACCCTTCCCTCGCCGGGAATTCTTCTCGGACACCCGATCATACACGTCAATTGCCAGCATCGCTGATTTTGAGTTCCGGGGACGCGGTCATTTGCAAAGTAGCCGTGGGACCCCGAGCTGATCGAGGATGATGTCCGGCTGACGAGCGAGCTCGGGGGTGGCGACTGGAAGTCCACAGATCGGTAGGCCGCGCGGCCCATGATCGCACTAATCGCGGTCGCCGTCGCGGAGGTGGATGAAAAATCAGGAGCTAAAATCCGGGCGGCTCGTCACTGCTTTTGTACACCTTGGGTTGGCCGAAGGCAACATCTGGCAAGCAGCGAAGTGTGGCAAAAGCGTAAAATCAACAGCGCATAACTTTGCCAGTTTCGCCCCGTCGTGAGGTGCATTTATGCAGGTCAGCACACCGTTCGCAGCTCAGGACGTGTGAAGGCTGCGCTCTAATCACCTGAGCCGGACGCCCACAACTGCAGATTCTCCATGCCGTCGATCGTCTCAGGACTTCGATAGATCACAACGTCAAATCCTATCTCGTGCTTGCGGGAGATGTTTTGGTGATGTGCCCGTTGGCAAACCCGTGGCGACCAGTCCTTCGAACCTGTCCGAATCGAATGACTATGACGGTCCGCAGACGAAATTGACATTCTTCCTCATGTTGTCGACAACATTGTAGGGTCCTTGGACCTTGCAATTGAGTTTCTCGATGTCGTGCGCGTAGAACGTCGCGAACAAAGTGAGTTGAGCATTATCCAGCGTCGAGGTCTCCGGCACGCTAGCTGAATACTTGCCGCTTGGACTAACAACAATGAAGCTCGGCTGAACAGTGTTATTTCTCGTTCGAAGTCCTGTTCCAGCGGAATCACGAATGGTAGAGGTGAGAAGTACTACGCCTGGTTCGGTGGTCTGGTGTCCAATCGTATTTCGAATGAAGACCGTGCCCGTAGCTGTGGCATATGGGGGAATCTTCACGGGGGGCTGATTGGTCACCTCATTCGCTGGCGGAGCGACCGCGTGAACCGCAATACCGAAGTTGGACATTGTGATCGTAATAATCGAAGTTACAAGGTGTGATTTCGCCGGATTTGATGTTGTCGAGAAACCGTTCAACACGTGCTGAGTAATCATCGTCTTGAACTGGAGCCCTCGTCCCTTTGCATCTACCCAGATGTCCATGGGGAAAGTGAGCAATGGCAAGTTTGTCCGCGCGTCGAGTGCCGAGTACGCGGGAAACTGCCAAACGGGAAAGTCCTTTTCTCCATTTTGTTCGGCGGTTATCAGCTTGAGACGGCTGATCGTTGCGCTGTATTCGGTTGTGGGGATACCTCCGACGTTTGACTGAGTGAGTCTCTTGACATCCCCGAAAGCAACTTCTTTAACGTACTGAAGGCTGTTCGCAGGATTGTTGATGGAGGAGATGAAAACTTCACCAGCTGAGACCTTGGAGGCACTCCACCGTGTGGTTTGGGTCGAGGCGTTGAGGTAAGTCAACGTGTAGGAGACACCGTTGACGGTCATGCCTTGGCTGGCATCTGGCTTCGTGAGAAATTCTGCGGAGAAGGGAGGCCGGAGGGTCATTGCTTACTTTGAGAGACTCGGTGTTTGCAAAACACCGTTTATTCGTTCCGAACGAGAGACGGTCAGAATCTCGGACTGTGGCTCAGATGGCGCACTTGCGTGTCGTGCTGTTCGATTCATTTGAATAGCTAGAGAAGCTGACACCGATAGTGGTCTCGCAGTTGCGCCCGCCGGATTCATGCCAAGCGCTGAGAGTCCTGCGCTAAGTATCGCAACCAAAGCAAATCCCCGACAAATCTGCATTTGGCGATGTCTGTCCTCAAAAGTCACCCACGACCCCTCCCGCAATGGATACCGACATTAACAAGACGTGCCGGCAGGCACTTGAACTCGGTTGAGAGGTATTCGATCGACTACGCAAGACCGTAGGCTCTTTGGTTGCTACGCCATATTTAAGTTCGGCGTATCGGGTTTACCAACAGACACATCGCCGATTTTTTAGCTCAGCGACCTGCCCGCGTCGAAGCGTCCCTGCAATATGCATTTGATGTGTATCTCCCTCTCGCGTTCCAAAAGTTGTGGAATTAGTTGGGTCAACCGACTGCTCGACAAGTTCCGCCGTAATCGCCTGAGCTCGCCGTTTCGTCAACTCGACATGGCTGCACCTCGCTCTTGGCCCTGTCACTCCCTGATTCACTCCCGTCTCCTCGTATCTCCGGTGACAAAGTGAAACCGATAGCCTGTACCCGTGGAAAACCCCGAGACAGCAACGCCCTCCCCCCACACCGACCCGAAGCGTCGATCCTTGGCCGACATCGCCAAGGAGCTGTGGCACCAAAAGCCGGGCCCACGTCAGGTCAAGGCATCGAGCACTCCCATTACGACAAAAGAGATTGTCAACGGGTTGGATCGGCGCGAGCTTCTCGTCGGCTCCTTTTTGACGACCCTCGCACTCGTTCTCGCAGTCTTGGGATATTTCAACGAGAGATCCTCTGCTACAAAGAGCATCCACGCGAGCGCGAACGATTTCCTCATTACGATGCTGATCGGCGCCTGCCTGATGGCGCTTGGACTCTTCCTGCGACGGCGTGCCCTACTCGGATTCGCAGCCTTTCTTTTCGGGCTTGAACAGGCCACATTCCAGTTTCTTCCGGGCGCGCTGATCTATCTCGCATTCGGAGGCTGGTTGATCTATCGCGTCATGCAAAAGGGCAAGGCGGACCGCGCCGCAGGGGTCGATCGAGGAACGGTGGACTATGGACCGAGCGGTAAGGGTGCAATCCCTCGGCCTTCGAAACGCTACACACCGCCGAAGAGCAGCAATCGTCGCTCGTCCTAGCAATGGTCCATAACAAGAGCGACGACGCACCGGGTTCGCAGACGCGGCAACGGACATCAAATTCTGGTTCGAAAAAACCCAACCTCGGCGTGCACTATGACACGGAGTGGACCCGCACTCGCGCCGCAACGATTCTGCGGAACTTGGTCTTCTCGACCGTAATCGGGCCCGTCTCGAGGTTCATATGTTCGCCGTCACTCCACGGCCTCGAACAAATCAACGCGGAATCGCAGCCGCTGATCTTCGCGCCGAATCACGTCAGCCACTTCGACACGCTCGCGTTCCTCTGCACGATTCCCCCGAGGTACCGCAAGAAGCTCGTCGTTGCAGCAGCGGTCGACAATTTTTTTGACAAGAGATGGAAGTGCCTCTTCTTCTCGCTCTTCCTCTCGACGATCCCGGTAGAGCGCACCCGTACCAACAGAAAGAGTGCAGATATCGCCGCGGCGCTCATCGAACGGGGATACAGCCTGTTGATTTTTCCCGAGGGCGGAAGAAGCTTCACCGATGAGATGATGGACTTCCATGGCGGCGCGGCCTATCTCGCCAAGCGATGCTCGGTCCCGGTGGTGCCCGTCTACCTCAAAGGCGTGAGGAGGATTCTGCCGAAGGGATCGTCACGCGTGCACCGCGCACCGATCGATGTCTTCCTCGGTCCGGCGCTGCGGCCCTACCCTGGACAAAATGGGGAAAAACCCGAGGACGCGCGCCGCTTCATCATCCGTATCCAGGACGCGATCGTCGAGCTCGGCGCCAAAAAGGCCCAGGCGTCCGGCGACGCTTCCGCTCAGGGCTGACGAACGCAACAATCTCAGGTGGACGGTGCCGATCGCCCGGAACGGCTGCTGATCGGACCAAATCCGAACCCAGAGATGAAGAAAGGGCCGGAGGGGGGATCCGGCCCTTTCTTAATGACTCTCCAGAGTGTGGAGGGGGGATCCACTGAACTCTGAAGTACGTATCTAGTATGCGGGATCACGCTGTATGCGTCAAACACATGGCATAGATACTTGCTATCATTTAGAACGATGGATCTTCGCCAGCTCAATGCCATCGTCGCCATCTCCGAACATGGCTCCTTCTCGGCCGCCGCGGAGGCTCTCGCAACCGTGCAGTCAAATGTCTCGACGCACATCAAAAAACTCGAACGCGAACTCGGCATGCCACTCATCGATCGCTCGACAAACGGGCTCACCGAGGCGGGCCAACTCGTCGTCGATCGCGCCAGGCGAATCATCAACGAGCTCGACGCGATGAGTTCGGATGTGACGGCGCTTACCCAGCAGGTTGTCGGCACCGTCCGTCTCGGAGTGATCGGCACGGCCGCGCGTTGGCTCGTTCCCCAGCTCATTGAACTCGCGCCAACCCGGCATCCGATGCTACACCTCGTCTTTATCGAAGCCTCGACGCTTGGCCTTGACTCGCAGCTCGCGTCGGGACAGGTTGATCTCGGCGTCCTCGGGCTTCCCGCGTCGGGAACCGAAGTTCGAACCTTTCCCCTTTTCGAGGAAGACCTCGTTCTTGTCGTACCCCAGTCGCATCCAATTGCCAGACAAGAACTCGTCCACCTTACTGACCTACGCGGACTTCGACTTCTCCTGCCGACGAAAGGCACCTCATATCGCGACGAGCTCGATGCGATCACCAAATCACTCGGTTTTACCTTGGAGCCACACGCCGAGACCGACAGCATCAGACTGATTGCATCGCTCACCTTCGAAGGTGTGGGATTTGCCATCTTGCCCTCAGGCGCTCTCTCGGCACGACGCGAGGGCGAATGGGCGCAGATCCCGGTGGAGGGTCTCGCACCGCGTCTTGTCGGCGTCGCCCAGAGACGCCGGGGACTCCCCGGTGCCCCCGTGCGCGCCGTGCTCGAGATCCTCTACGAGATCGTGCTGCAAAGCGACCGAACGCCAAGGGGCGTCCGGTCATTGATCACCTCGGAGTTGATCGACCGCTCCCAGAGCCCGCATCATTGAACTGCACCGCGCCGACCGAGGATTCGCCTAGGTACTGTCCGTGCTTCCACTACCAGGTCCGACCAGATCGGCCTCGCGCCGCATGAGCCACAGTGTCGGTCCGTGCTCTGGAGCTTGTACCACACGTTCGACATAAAACCCAAAGCCCTGGTAGAAACCGACGTTGTGCTCGCTCGAGCACTCCAGATACGTTCCGGCTCCAAGTCTCCTCGCGTCGGCGAGGAAGGCCTCCATGAGCAACGCTCCGTATCCTCGCGACTGTGCGCTCGGAGAGACTCCAATCGTTCCGAGATAGAGATGGGGCTCTTTTGGATGGTGCCCAACGAGCGTCCGCGTCAATTGCCGCGCCGATCGGAGTCGCTCGCCTAGCAGCAGCGGAATCTGAAGGTGTGCAATGCGGTCATAGATCGAAAGCGGGCGCGACCATGACCTGATCCACATCGCGGTCGCCTGAAAGTCTGCGGTACTCATCACCACGCCGCGGGGAAGATATCCATGGCGCAGCTGGATGGAAAAGAATGTCGCCAGGTCACGTATCCGCCTTGTCTGCCTCGCGAACAGCCATACGGCGACCGGATCATCATAAAAAGCCTCTGCCAGCGACTCTCGTATCGCGCCGACATCCTTGGCATGCGCACGCACGATCTCGGACACGTCGCGATGCTAGCGGCAAGGCATCTCGCGCCCGAAAGTGGCCACATCGTTCCTACGAAACGCAGCCGAGGGCGAGATTTTGGCGTTGGAGGCGACACGTGCAAGCGGTAGTTTGGAGATATGACGACAAGCTTCTCTGTGAACTTTGATTACCGTTGCCCATTTGCCCGCAATGCCCACGAACACGTTGTTGCTGCCGTGCGAGCAGGGGCGGACTACGACGTTGCCTTCAAGGCATTCTCGCTCTCCGAGGCGCACACCGCCGAAGATGGCATCTCTGCCTTTGAAGACCCCGCACGCCGACCGGATCTCCTTGCACTCGCTGCGGGGGTTGTCGTGCGCGATCACCTCCCGGAAAAGTTCCTCGACGCGCATCTCTCGCTCTTTGCAATTCGACATGATGACGGAGACGATCTGCGCGATGAGGCTGTTGTCCGCAGTGCTCTTGCACGCGCAGGCGTCGACGCACAGTTCGTCTTCGATGAGATCGAGAGCGGCTGGCCCCTCGAGACCGTTCGCGCTGAACACGAGACATCGGTCAAGGAGCATTCGGCATTTGGTGTCCCCACCTTCATCGCAAGCGATCAGGCAGTCTTTGTCCGTTTGATGACCCGCCCAGATGGTGACGGTGATCTTGCCAGACGCACAATCGACCGAGTGCTCGATACCCTTACCGGCTACCCCGAGATCAACGAGTACAAACACACATCGGTTCCGCGTTAATCAGTTCAGGCGGTTTGCTGAACAACACAAAAGAAAGAGGATGGAGACTTGAGTCGTCCATCCTCTTTCCTGTCGTGATCTGCTGTAGCTATTTGATGACCGGAAGATCCTCGTCAAGCTCGATCGGATCATCATCGCCGATACCGGCTCCGATCGGAACGTCGATTGCGGGAACCATCGTTGCCTGACGGATCCGCTCGTCGATCTCAATGACCAGTTCAGGATTGTCACGGAGGAACTGCTTGGCGTTCTCTCGACCCTGACCGAGCTGTTCGCCCTCGTAGGTATACCAGGCCCCAGATTTCTTCACGATTGAAAGATCGACTGCTACGTCGAGAATCGATCCCTCCCTGCTGATACCGGTTCCGTACATAATGTCAAACTCGGCACTCTTGAACGGCGGAGCGCACTTGTTCTTGACAACCTTGACCCGGGTGCGGTTCCCGACAATCTCGATACCGTCTTTGATCTGCTCAACGCGCCGGATATCAAGACGTATGGAGGCGTAGAACTTGAGCGCACGACCCCCCGGAGTGACCTCGGGTGATCCGTAGATGACGCCGATCTTCTCTCGCAGCTGATTGATGAAGAGTGCGATCGTCGAGGAACGGCTGAGAGTCCCCGTTAGCTTGCGCAGTGCCTGGGACATGAGCCGTGCCTGAAGACCAACATGCGTGTCGCCCATCTCCCCTTCGATCTCTGCACGGGGAGTGAGCGCTGCGACAGAGTCAATGACAATGACGTCAATCGCGCCTGAGCGGATCAGCATGTCGGCTATCTCAAGTGCCTGTTCACCGGTGTCGGGCTGGGAGATCAAAAGCTCATCGATATCAACGCCAATCGCCTTCGCATAGACCGGGTCAAGCGCATGCTCGGCGTCGATATAGGCACACGTGCCGCCGTTGCGCTGGGCCTCGGCGACAACGTGAAGTGCGAGGGTGGATTTGCCAGAGGACTCGGGTCCATAGAGCTCCACAATGCGGCCCCGGGGTAGTCCGCCTATGCCAAGAGCAAGATCGAGTGACATGGCACCAGTGGAGATCGATTCGATCTGCAGGTGGAGGTTCTCCCCCATCTTCATCACCGAGCCTTTGCCGAATTGCTTTTCGATCTGGCTCAGTGCCGCATCGAGTGCTTTGTCCTTTTCCATCTGCTCTCTCTTTCGCTGTCGATCACCGTCGGGCCGAAATGGGCACTTGGTCGTCTTTCAAGTTACGACCGAGCTGTGTCAGTCCACGAGGTCCGGCGACGAACGTCGACATGACGCCCGTCGCGCGAACTTTCATCACTGTAGTTCACGAACACCTGTTCGTGGTGGATTCCAAAAACCCTGTTCAACGCGCTATAGATCGAGCAACAGACGGCGTAGATTCCCGAGCGCGGCGATTGTCGCGAGTTCGCGGATCCTCTGGCGATCACCGCTCAGACGAAGCGCCAGAGCCACGCTGGGACGCCCTGCTAGCGCAAGACCGACGAAGCAGGTGCCGACCGGCTGCCCCTCTTGCTCCTCGGGTCCCGCCACTCCCGTGGTTGAGATGGCGAGGTCGCTGCCAAGCAGCGCGCGCGCGCCCTCCGCCATGGCAATTGCCGCTTTCTCGGAGACGACCGGGCCACGCGCCACGCCGAGCGCGGCGTATTTGATCGCTTCGTGATATGCCACCAGAGCACCGCGAAACCAGCGGCTCGCTCCTGCAACCGCAACGATTCGCGAAGAGATGAGACCCCCGGTAAAGGACTCAGCAAGGCCAAGCGTGAGTCCTTGTTGTGTGAGAACCTCGCCTAGCGCGTGTTCCATCGTCTCATTGTCGACTCCAAAGACGCTTCCTCCGAGAAGCTCTCGCAACACCAGCTCCTCCTCATCGAGTCTCACGCGAGCAGCCTCTTCGGTGGGGGCCTTGACCGTAATGCGAACCTTTACCCCTTCGATTCCACTCGCAAGGAAGGCGATCCGGGGGCCATCTGCGCCACCACGTTCGAGCGCCTCAAATCTCGGGCTGACGATCTCGGCGATCCTTGACTCAGCGACCCCAAAGGTCCGCAGCACCCGACTTCTGATTGTCGCGGACTCCCCGGAACGGCGCATCAGGTCTGCGAGAACCGCTCTCGAAACCATCTCGCGCATCTCATGGGGCACTCCGGGAAGTGCGTAGATCACCTTCTCAGCGATCGGACAGAGAAGACCGGGTGCAGACCCGATCACCTGGGAGATGATGCTCGCACCCTCAGGTACCTGTGCCTGTCGCAGGTTGTTCTCGCTCATCTCACGTCCACGCGACGAGAACATCTCGCGTACTCGCCGCTCCGCCTCCCCATTGTGCACGAGCTCGACACCCATCACCTTGGCAATTGCCTCGCGCGTGATGTCATCTTGTGTGGGGCCAAGTCCTCCGCAGGTGATCACGGCATCCGAGCGCGAGAGCGCATGATCGAGCACATCGGCAATTCGGTCAATGTTGTCTCCGACGCGACTCTGGTAGAGACAGTCAATGCCACTCTCGGCGAGCTGTTCCGCGATCCATGTGGAGTTCGTATCGACAATCTGACCGAGCAACAGCTCCGTCCCTATCGCAACTATCTCTGCTCGCATCTTTCCTCCATTGCCTGTCTCGCCGCTAGCCACCAGGAACGTCGCCGAACTGCGCGACGCCTATTTCAAGAGGTTCGATCTCGCCATCAGTCGCCGACCGTCGATGAGATATTCAAGCCCGGTGTAGAGCGTCAGCGCGGTAGCGATCCACAACAACGTTTGAGGAATGATCACCGCGCTCGCATGGAATGGTGGAAAAAAGGCGCATCCGATCGAAAAATCCTGGGCAATCGTCTTCCATTTGGCGAGGTTGCGAGCCGGAATCGAGATTTCGAGGCGGCTCACTCGCGTCCGAAACACGCTCATCGCAATCTCGCGGAACGCGATCAGCGCCACGGGTATGGGAGAGAACACATGCTCACCGACAAGAACGCCAAGCGCGCCGAGGACGAGGAACTTGTCCGCGAGTGGATCGAGAAAAGCGCCGGAGCTGGTCGTACCGAGTCGTCGGGCAAGATGTCCATCCAGACCGTCCGAACTCGCCAAGACGATCCAGATCGTCCAGAGCCACCATGATCTCGGTCCGAGGACGACGATGAAGAAGGCGAACGCGGGGGCTGCGAGCAATCGAAGAACGGTGAGGGCGTTGGCTGGCGTGGCAATCGCAGATGGTCCGAAGGTCTGACGGGTTTGGCGTTGTGTGCGAGTCATCGCGAGACACGCGAATAGAGCTGGCCAGAGTCTGGCGAACCGATCAGGTCGGGACCCTCCGCGCCAACGATCTCGATCTTTGCCGTCGTTGCGACGGCGATGCGATCATCGACTCTGATAATTCCATCGATCTCGGGGGCCTCCCGGAACGAACGCGCCACCCCGGGGGCATCGATGAGACACAGTTGTGTCGTCGCGACGAGTTCGCGTCGCTTGCGGGCGGTTATCGCATCCTGGAGTTCGGCACATTCTCGAAGGCGCTCAAGAGCGAGCTCGCGCGGAACTCGCCCATCCAGACCTGCCGCGTAGGTACCTTCCTCTTGCGAGTAGGGAAAGAAGCCAACCCAGTCAAGATCGGCCTCCTCAAGAAACCCGAGCAATCGATCTTGGTCATCTTCAGTCTCACCAGGGTATCCAAGGATGAACGAGGAACGGAACGCGGCCGACTCATCCAGCGATCTAATGAAGTTGATGCGCTGCAAGAACCGTTCGGAATTTCCATATCGACGCATCCTGCGGACGAGTTGCGGCGAGACATGTTGCAATGACAGATCGAAGTACGACACCCCGGTTGCGATGATCGTCTCGATCAATCCATTTGTCAGCGATGAAGGGTAGAGATAGAGGAGCCGGACTCGCTCGACGAGACACGCTACCTGTCGTACGAGTTCCGTGATCGACCCGCGTTCATCTCGATCATTACCGAACGAGGCAAGATCTTGCGCGACGAGAACAACCTCTTTCACGTCGAGTGATTCCACCTCGCGTACGATCGACTCGACCGTGCGCGAGGCCTGGGGGCCGCGAAATGTCGGAATTGCACAAAATCCACAGCTCCGGTCGCATCCCTCGGCGATCTTCACGTATGCCCAGGGTAGGTCGGCCTTCGAACGCGGCAAATCCATGAGTCGGAGACTCTCGCTCCGCTGCGCGTCTGCGCGCCATCTTGGACCCGTTGAGAGAGTGATCGGCACTCCGACATCAGCGACATAATCGATCTCGGGAATTGCCGCGGCAAGCGCTTCACCAGACCGCGCCGCGAGACATCCGGTGACAACAATCCGTGTGCCGACCCTGCGTCTGGCGACGAAATCGCCGATCGTGTCGATCGACTCCTGTCTCGCGGCATCGATGAACGCACAGGTGTTGACGACAACGACGTCAGCAGCATCAGCGCTCTTCGCCGGTCTCAGTCCATCGGCAAGGAGCGTTCCCGCGATCTTGTCGGAATCGACCTGATTTTTCGGACATCCGAGCGTCTCTATCCAGAAGTACTCGGGCATAGAGACAGCGTACCAAGCAACGTTGTCGGCCCCTGTCCACCCAGAGCCGCCATCACGCGCTCCCTTGCCCCTCAGGTGTCGGTTGCCTCAACGTTCTTCGCGACATGGTCGATTCCGAGAGATCGCGCCTGGTCGACGAGCTCGTGGAGGGTAATGACTCCCTTGCGCTGAAGAGCGATCAGTCGCCGGTACTCCCGAGTCAGATCCAAGGGCTCGCTTCCGGCGATGGCGGCTGAGACGCGCGAACGCTCGAGGGACTCGACCGCTCCATGTGTCAGGGCGACAAGCCGCTTCGGCTGTGACAGATCGCGCAGCACGACGGGTTCATTCTGGGCATTGATCCTCAGCTCAACGTCACCGACACCGACGACCCGTTTGAAAAGCGTCTGGCGCGAGACAAGATCAACGATCGAGCCAAGCGGAATATCACGAGAGATTCTCTTGAAGATACCGGAGCGATAGATGAGCCGCTGTGAGGTGAGAACGACCTGCGTCGAGCGGAATATCAACAGCTTCGCATACAGATAGACGAGGGCCGAGAGAAAGACCACCCCGAGGGCAATACCGAACCAGGTCGGTGCATTCTTCCAAAATACAAACCCAACGCCCAGAGCCGAGAAAATCACCAGGAGCGCGAAGAGACTTGGCGCCAATTTGATCGGATGTGTCCCTCGCTCGTCGACAATCGTCTCACCATCGAGCAGGTGCCTCTTCGGGTAGGTCATCGACCATCACGATTCGATTCGCTGCTCGAGTACACCATCGCTCCCGTCATTATCCGAGTTTCGAAGAGATGCTCTTCGCATCGAGCAACAGCGCACCGGTTGCCCCCGCAGCGGAATATTGGGCAGAGGGTCGCTCGATGGATTCGAGAAGAAGACGATCAAGCAGATCGGCGAACGCGACCGGTGGATCGACGAACAGATGTCGAGAGAGCGAGCCGGGAATTGTGTTGATCTCGTTGAAGTACACCTGCCCGTCGCCGGCGAGAAAGTCGATCCGCGCAACGCCACGTGCTCCAAGCGCGGTCGACGCAGTTATGGCATCTTGACGGATGCTGCCGGCGAGTTCGGGTGGTATCTTCGCCGGAAGCTCTCGAGCCGCGGCATCCATACCGGCTCCGCCTACATATTTGTCTGCATAATTCAAAATCTCATGCGACGCGCTCGCACGCAGCGGACGCTCAATTGCAGACAGCGTCAGCGAGGGAAAGCAGCACAGCGCGATCTGCAGATCGTAAAGATCGCTGCGGTATGGCTCGATCACCGCGCCGCGGCGCAGGTGAACGTTGGCGTTGAGACGGGCGAGCGCCGTCGCAAGATCGGCAACGACATCGATGCCTATGGACGAACCTCCAAAACGCGGCTTCACGATATATGGTCCTGCGAATGGCAAACTCGTCAGGCCACTGCGCAGAACGACCCGGGGAAGCGTCCTCAACCCTGCGGCGCGGGCAACCTCACCTGCTGCGAACTTGTCCATGCCAAGGGCCGCCGATGCGGCGCTCGGCCCGGTAAACGAGACACCCGCCAGGTCCAGTGCGCCCTGGATCGAACCATCCTCGCCCGGTCCCCCGTGCGTGCAGACCGCCACGGAATCAAGTTCGAGCCTCTCGAATCTGGCAGCTACCCGGCGACGTCGAGCGACGAAGCCGCCCTCTCCGCCCAAGACCAATGACACCGGCTCCGCGCCATTCGGCGCTCCCTGTGCGTAGTCCTTCGCCTCACTTGGTCCCTCAATGGAAAAGAAATCGCCATTCTTCGACCAGAAAATCGACACCACCTTGAGGTAACGACCTGAATCTTGTAACGCGCGCACGGCTTGGAGCCCGGTCAGCACCGATACATCGTGCTCGGGAGAGGGGCCACCAAAGAGAACTCCGACTTTTTCCAGCGAATTGACCATGTCGCAATGCTAGGCACTGGCACAACCGCAATACTGCCGCTTTGCGAGATCCCCTCGAAATCAGGCGCAATGCGCGCCATGTCCACCCATCGTGGCCATGTTCACGCACAGTGGCCATGTTCACGCATAGTGGCCGTGTTCACGCATAGTGGCCGTGTTCACGCATCGTGGCCGTGTTCACGCATAGTGATCTGGTAGGTCATTCTCGTAGAGCACGATATCGTCTTCCGTGAGGTTGCTCTTGACCCACGCGACGGCTTCATCACGGTGCGCCGCGAGGACAAGATGCACACGCCCGGTTGCGCCGGCGCGCAGTGCGCGGCGGTTAGTCCGACCAACGATCACGATGTCGGTACAGACCGCCGAGGCCTGTCTCATCATTCGCCGGTTTGCCTGTCGCTGGCTCCTGCCAAGCTCGATCATGCCGGGGGTGACAAGCACCCTGCGAACCATATTTGATCCGAGGAGGCCAAGTCGTTCGATCGCCAGGTCCGCCCCGGCCGGATTGGAGTTGAAGGTATCGTCGATGATGGTCACCCCGGTGGATCCCGTCGTCTCGCTGAGACGGTTTGGTGGCCGCTCAAATTTCCTGATCTCGTGGAAACACTCGACCGGATCGTCACCGATGAACATGGCCACTCCAATCGCGCATGCCACGTTCGTCAGCGCTGGGGGCCGCATACTCGCAACAAGATTTTGTCGTGCGATCTGCCTCCCGTGTCGATAGAGGACGATCTCATCTCCCTCCGCGCGCAGGCACAGGTCGGCGAGATCATCGATTGCAGAGACGGCCACGACCCTCTTCCCCTGTTCGCGTAGCGGCGAGATAAGTCTTCGAAGAAGGTCGTCATCTCCATTCAAGACGACATCGTTTGCAGTCTCGACGATCTCTGCCTTGGCCGAAAGAGTCACTGAGATGTCCCGAAACCGTTCGAGATGCACCGGTCCAATCGCGGTAATCACGGCAATCTGGGGCGGGATCCACCGGCAAAGTCCGCGGATCTCGCCAGGACCGTATGTTCCCATCTCTGCGATAAACACCTCAGTGCCCGGAACAAGAAGCTCGTTCACGGCTCTCGCAAGACCTGCCTGGTTGTTGAAACTCCGCGGGCTCGCGAGCGTCACGTGATGCATCGAAAGCAGATGGGAGACATATTGCTTGGTGGTGGTCTTGCCGAAAGAACCCGTAATCCCGACAACGATAGGTTGCACGCGCTGGAGCCGACGACGGGCCTCATTCACGAATTTCTGGGCGAGGCGACGCTCGATGGGAGTCGTGACCAACATTGCGAAATCAACAAACACGGGTGAAAGGACAAGCAGAACCGTGGCCAGACGAACTCCGATATCAACGGTTGTCACAACGAGGAGGATTGCCACCGGTATCACCCAGACGAGCGCTGTTGTAATTGAGAGCAGCCGAAGCCGACGCGTCCATACGAGTTTCGAGGTACGGCCTCGGAGCGAGAGGCCAAAAGGCGCAACCGCGACAAGCAGCGCGACCCCCAACGAAGCTGCACTGAACGCGATCGTCGCAACGACGAAACCGAGTGTGAGGATGAAAATCACGATGTTCGCTGGTGAGCTAAACCACCAACGCATGGCGAACTTCGCAGCAGATCCCGGCAGGTAGTGCTCGCGCTGCGCCACACGTAGCCAGCGAAGCTGCGAGAGCACCAGCGCGACGAAAAGGAAACCGAAGAAGATCACGTAAGACAACGCTCAACCGCCATGCGAAGTTCCTGCGGAGCCTCAAGGGGAATCATGTGACCGATGTGCTCAACAACGGTCAGATTCACGTCCCGGAAGAACTCGACGGCGCGCCGCTCGAGCGCTACTGGCGCGGCGGTATCGTTTGCGCCCAAGACCAATTCAACGTGTGTCGTAACCTTTGACATCAACGGTTCGTACTGCTCATTCACGCTGCGCACGAGCACCTCCCGCATGACTCCTTCAGCTGCGAGATAGTCGGATGATCCATACCTTCTCCGCGCACGTTCCAACACCTGCGGAGCGACCAGTCGGTGACGCGCGAGGGTTTTTACCACGCGAAAGCCACGCGGCGTTCGAGAGGGAGCGGGGTTTGTGACAAGTGGCACTCCACCCAAGACAAGGCCGCCGATTCGGTCGGGATATCGCGCCGCAAACTGAAGCGCGACTCGACCTCCAAACGAATGGCCAATGAGAATTGGCCGCGCGACCAAGAGATCGAAAAGTCCGGTGAGCGCCTCGGCGTATTCTGCGCTGCCCCAGGCGGTCTCGGGCGGCGGCGAGGCGCCAAAGCCTGGAAGATCGATCGCAAGGGCGCTGAGACCCGAGGGAGGCTCATCGAGGAAAAGCTGATCAAAATCATGGTGGTCACGGGACCAACCGTGCAGAGCAAGGGCGCCAAAGGGCGCTTCGCCACGTGGTTGGCCAAAGATTGCTCCAGAACAATAGGAGTGCAGCACACCCTTGACGCTAACTCGTGCGAGCCAATGCGTGCAGCAGTTACGAAACTCGACGAAGGTCCGTATGCAAATGACACGATGATTGTGTACGGTGCGAACCATGGTTCAAATTGGGAGCGGCGAGGAGATACTGCGGGGCTGCGATGAATCCCAATACGCCGCGATTACCTCTCCGGCAAGGACGCTCCTTGTCATCGCCGGAGCAGGTGCAGGAAAAACAAGAGTCCTGACTCGCAGGATTGCGTGGAGGATTGCGATCGGCGATGCAGCGCCGCCTTTTTGCCTTGCGCTCACCTTCACGAGGAGAGCCGCGAGCGAACTACGCGAGCGCCTTGGCTCACTTGGTCTCCCCTCTCCGGTGCATGCGGGAACCTTTCACGCGATCGCACTTGCACAGCTTCGCCAACGCGCGATTGACCGCGGACGGCCTCTTCCGGTACTCGTTGAACGCAAATCACAGCTCCTTGGCGCAATCTTGCCGCCGTGGAGCAACCGCCGTCTGTCAAAGGCTCCGCTCGAGAGACGTGATCTGCTCGCATCTGTTGCCGCGGAGATTGAATGGGCAAAGGCACGCTTGGTCCGTCCGGAGCACTATCTCGTCGAGGCAACGCGATATTCGCGCACACCAGCAATTGACCTCGAAGCAGTCGCCGAGGGATATGCACTCTATGAGACTGAGCGCAAGCGTCGCCGACTCTACGACTTTGACGACCTTCTCACCACGGTCGCCGAACTCATCAACCGGGACGCGGATTTTGCCGCAGCGCAGCGCTGGAAGTTCCAGCATCTCTTCGTCGACGAGTTTCAAGATGCCAACGCCGCGCAGATCCAGCTCCTCGAGGCCTGGTGTGGTTCGACCCGTGACCTGTTTTGCGTGGGGGACGCGCGTCAGGCGATCTACGGGTGGAATGGAGCCGATCCAGGCGCGATCGAGAATTTCAAGATGCGCTACCAGGGTGGCGTCGTGCTCGAGCTCTCGACGAACTACCGCTCGAGCGCCGCGCTCGTGCGCTTTTCACAGGCGGCTCTTCCAACGTCGACGCAAACGCAGAACGCGGCGCGCGAGGAGGGTCCCGTGCCGACGATTCATGCCTATGCCAGTGATACCGACGAAGCGATCGGGATTGCCGAAGGAATCCGCGCGCTCTATCGAAAAAACGGGACATTTGGCAACTGTGCAGTCCTCGCGCGAACAAACGCACAGCTGCCCTTGATTGCCCATGCGCTCAGCACCATCGGGATCCCGACGCGCCGCAACGATGCTGATGAGTTCCTTACACACCCTGGAGTTCGTCGAGCGCTTGAGCTCTTGCACGGTGACCTCGACCGTCGTCGGTCGAGTGCTCAGGTATTTCGTAGCTGGCTCGGCGACCTTTCACTCGAGATCGACGAGCAGGTCCCCGAGGACCTGTCTGCGGGAGAACTCGGCGAAATGGTCGATCGAGCACCAAGAGAGCTTGCAAATCTCGAGGCGCTTGTACTGATTGCTCGCGAATATCAAGAGCTCGAGCCGCTGCCATCCGCGGATGGCTTCCAGGCATATCTGGAACGGACGCTTGCCGAGGAGATCCTCCCCGCAACTGCCATGGCAGTCGATCTGCTCAGCTTCCATCGTGCAAAGGGCCTTGAATGGCCGATCGTCTTTGTCATTGGCCTTGAAGAGGGGTTCGTACCGGTCAGTTACGCGAAGAACAGGGCGATGCTCGCCGAGGAAAAACGGCTCCTCTACGTCGCGCTCAGCAGAGCCGGGGAGGAGCTGCACTGCTCGTGGGCGCGACAGCGAACCTTTGGGAAAAAGCGCCTTTCACGAGAACCGTCCCCATTTCTTGCCTCGATTGGCGAGGTTCAACGAAGGTTGCTCTTCGAACAACACGTCGATCCGGCACTCGCCCATCTCGCCATCGCCCAGAGCAGGTCGATACTGAGAACCAGACCACCGGAGAGCTGAACGAAGGGGCATCGGCGGCGTCGCAAAATGTCACAGAAACTCCCGTGAACTTCCGGACTCTTCCGCTATTCTTCCGTCGCTATGGTAACCGAGCGTTTGCCTCTCGCCGATCGGACGTCAGCGGCGGCAAGGCGCTTTCTTTGCTGGTGCCGCCACCACCCGAACGCAACTGCGCTGGGCCTGTACGCGATCATCGCGCTGGTCGCGAATTTTCCCGTCTACCCGGGAGATCCGAGCAGACTGAACACATCCACGACCTACGACATTGCCCAGTCGACCTGGTTCCTCGCGTACACGCCGTATGCATTTGCACACGGGCACAGCCTCTTTTACACGAATATCGTGAACTATCCCACTGGGGTCAATCTCGCCCAGAACACCGGCATGCCACTCCTTGGACTGCTCACCGCCCCGTTGACGATTCTCGTCAGCCCAGTGGCAAGCCTCAACCTCCTGCGTTGGTGCGCGTTCTTTCTCTCCGCCTACGCAGCCTTTTGGGTCTTCCGGAGGTTCGTCCGGTGGGTTCCGGCGGCATGTGTCGGCGGCCTTTTGTATGGATTCTCTCCGTACATGGTTACCCAGGGTTCCTTGCATCTCAATCTCACCTTCGTGCCCCTTCCCCCGCTGATTCTCTATCTGCTCTTCGAGATCTGCGTCGAACAGCGTCAGCGTGCCGTGCGCTCAGGAATCTTTCTCGGCCTGCTTATCGTCGCCCAGTTCTACATATCGGCGGAGGTACTTGCGACCACCACCGTTGTGTTTGGAATTTCGCTCTTCTATCTCTTCTTCTTGAACATCCACGACGTAACAACGCGCGCGATGCACGCGATCCGCGCAGGAGCGGTTGCACTGTGCATCATCTTGCCGTCAACGTTCTACCCCGTGTGGTTCATGATGCATGGTCGCGCGCACTACACCGGTCCGGCGCAGGGATTTGTCAACGTCTTCAACGCCGACCTACTCAGTCCCTTCATTCCTACCGTCGCCCAGCTCGTAACACCACGACATCTTGCCGAGATCGGTTCCAATCTCGTTGCCGGTCAGGGAGATCTCAGCGAGAACGGAAGTTTTCTCGGCATTCCGCTGATCTTGTTCACCATCTACCTCATTGCACGCTTCTGGCGACGACTCTGGCCGCTCTATTTCGCGCTTGTCGCTCTTACCATATTCCTCTTCTCCCTCGGGCCTCATTTGATCGTTGACGGTCGACTCCGGCATCTTCCCTTCAACTTGCCATTTGAGAAACTCAGTCACCTCCCGTTCCTCGAGAATCTGCTTCCGGTTCGCTTCTCGCTCTACGTCGTTTTTTTCGTCGCAATCATCATCACGCTTGGACTCGACTGGATCCATGATGACTCCGAACGACGGAATAACACCTCTATCTCGCGCGCTGTGGTGAGAAATTCGCTCACGGGGAGATTCTTTGGCGGTGCATTCGCACTGGTCACGCTCATCTCGCTACTTCCATCGTTTCCCTATAGTTCATTTGCACTCCGTGTCAATTGGTCAGAGACAAAGGCTGGTCTCAAGATCATCCCGTCAGGATCTCGTCTGCTGACCTATCCCTACCCCACGGTCTACGAAGATGCTCCAATGCTGTGGCAGGCGCTTTCGGGGATGCGATTCAACCTGTTCGGCAGTTACGCCCTCGTTCCGGGAGCAAATGGCCTTGCCTCGCTCATGCCGACGAACCTCTCACCTGCGAGTGTCCAGGCGATGCTCGAAGACAGCGTTACACCGACTCCGGTTCCCGGGGTTCCCGACATCGTCGCCACCAATGAGGCGATCATCGCCCATTCCGTTGCTTCTTTCCGAGGAACTGCCCGGTTCCTGATCAGACCCCATGCCTGGACCGCGGTGATGACGATCGATTCGGTCGACACGGCGCACAACACCTTCATCGCGTGGGTAAAACGACTTCATCCGATACTCGTCGAGGTGAACCCCTCGACAAAATTCCACGATATGGGTCGAGGGCGGCCGAACATCGAGGGACTCGTTGCAGGTGCTCATGTCCTCGTAACTGGGACGACAACAACGGGTACGGTAAATACACATTCTGCTCAACTGCTGCGCGAATTCATCAGGCAAAACCGGGTCAATGACGTCGTGATAGATCTTGGTCTTCGCGATTCAGGCGTAGTCGCGCAATGGTTCCGACTTGCACTCGGTCCCCCGACGCGCGCCGGCGCGGGCGGAGAGGTGTGGCTCGATGCACTCCAACTTGCGACACGCCCGATTCCAGCGGCTGTGCCAACAGGCTAGAACGCCTCCTCATCGACATCTCTCTCTTCGGGGGCACAGTCAGGGACCGCCCGCAACACCTCGAACAGTGCTACTCGCTCGCCAGTTTCACGAGCAAAAGAAGCCAAGCAACTCCTCGTTGAGCTTCGCGGGAGCTTCGTGAGGGACCATATGTCCACAGTCGAAGGTGACAAAGCGGGCATCTGGAATCAGCTCGGCCGTTGTCTGACCAAGGGAGATGTCATTGACCTCATCGTTCGTTCCCCATACGACGAGCGTCTTTGCCACGATGTACGGAAGACGACGGAGCGTGTTGTAGCGGCTCCTCGTCTCGGCGACATTCATGTTCGAGAGGATCTTGCGATAGCTCTCGAGCGCACCGGGCGTCTGTATGTTCGCCCAGTCATACTCGGTCCAGTCGCGCGCGTCGGCCTCGCTGATATCTGGAAGTGCGGCGATCCGCTCATAGGTTGCCTCTTTTGTCGGGGGCTGGAATTCGGTCATCTGCGCCAGAGTCCGGGTCGCGGTGCCACCGCTTGCGGTGAGCGCGAGTCGATTGACGCGCTCTGGGCTCTCATAGGCAAACAGGGAGGCAATCCATCCACCCATCGAATGCCCCACGATGTTTGAGCGACCGAGACCGAGGGCGTCTTGGAACTCGCGGACGAAATCGACCAGGTAGGCAAAGGAATAACCCTGCTCCAGCCGATCGCCGATCCCCCATCCGACGAGATCGACAGCAAGCACCCGGAGCCCCTCCGAGAGCCGGTCGATATTGCGATACCAGCTCGTTCCACCGGCACTGAATCCCACCCCGTGCAACAAGATCGTCGGGGCTCCGCTCCCGACATCGAAATAACGGGTGCGTCCGTGGCTCAAGTTGACAAAGCATTGTGAGGAATCGAGCGTCTTTGACATAAAACTCTCCCTGACGATGAAAGACCGACTGTATCGCCTGAGGCGCGACCGCGTCGCCTCGCTCACCTCCAGATCAGGAGGAACCGCCGCCGAGCCACTCAGCGATGAGATGTCCTCCAGCGGACAGGCGCGAGGGAACGGCAAATTCTCCCGAGATCAAACCGTGTTCGATCTCTTTGCGATGGAACCAGCGCACCTCGAGATGTTCTTCATTGAGTATCAGGTCAAGATGTCTCGCGTGTGCCTCGTAGGCGAGCATCAAAGACGAGGGAAACGGCCAAGGTTGACTTCCGCGATATCGCAAGGACTCGACTTTGAGACCGACCTCTTCGCGTACCTCGCGATATACCGCGGCCTCTGGTGATTCGCCAGCCTCGACGAACCCTGCGAGCGTCGACCATCGATTGCGTTCTGAACCATGGCGACGCCCGAGAACGCAGTATTCGCCAGCGCTCACAAGCATGATCACTGCGGCATCGCTTCTCGGAAAGATGTCGCGATGACACGTTGGGCAGAATCGCAGGTGACCTGCATCTCCGAAAACCGTCGGACCGCCGCAACGCGAGCAGAACCGCGATCTCCGATGCCAGCCGACGAGCGCAATGGCAATCGCCGATGCGCTCTGTTCAACCGACGTCATACCAAGCGCGATCTCGCGAAGATTGACAAGATTGAGCCCGCCTTGGTCGCGCTCCCCAACATCGACCGCGAACAGGGCGCCTCCGCCGGGAGGACACCCGAGAAAGATGGTCGACTCTTCGTCAAGCGCCCCAATGTCAAGCGACTGGCGCCAATCGGGTGTTCCGTCAGCTCGACACGCAACCAGGTGTTGGTCTCCGACGAGCAGCACTCTGCTCCGTTCGTCGAACCAGAGCGCGCTGAGCGCGGAGGGATCCTTGCGCAGGTGCGCCGAGCGATCAAGTTCGATACCGCTAAATGGCAGCGCCATCAGGTCCTCGGCCAAGATCACGGACCTAGGTTAGGTTGACACGGTAACCTTTGGCGGTGACAAGGCAAACCTTCCGCTCATACTTTGGCTTTCGAACCCCCAAGCACCGACGCAACCACGGATCTCGCTCGCTCAAGATTGTCGTTGGACTCGCTGTCGTAGTCGTGATCGGAGGCGTCATCTTGACCCTGATGCACCATTCCACCAGCGCTTTGCCAGGCTCCACCAGCGCTTTGCCAGGCTCGAACACAACGACCACGCAAGCACCCCGGCACACGACGACAACGCGGACGACAACGCGGACGAAAACACCGAAATCGACGACGTCGACGGTCACCAAGACCGGGCATTCCACGACGACCGTCCCGACGACCGTCTCGACGACATCCCCATCCATCGCCCCCGCACAGGTACTTGTGCAGGTATTTAACGGCTCTGGGGTCTCTGGCCAGGCTGGCGCCACCGCGTCTGCTCTGTCGACAATCGGCTTTAGGATCAACGGCATCGCCGATGCAGCGACGTTCACGTACAGCGCATCGGTAATTGCCTATGCACCGGGGCAACTCGCTGCCGCGCAGACGTTGCAGCACTACATCGGGGGTACCACGACACTTGAGCAGTCCTCTTCGGTCTCGTCCACAGAGGTCCAGCTGATCACTGGGACAGATTTCACCGGCGTAACCAACTCCTGACCGAATACCCCGAGTCCAACATTGACGAAGAAAGAACTCCATGAACCCTCCGCCGTTCCGAGACATCCACGCCAGGACACGCCATACGCGTTCCTGGCTACTGGTCCCATTAGTCACCCTCGCGGGATCGATAGGCTTCGATGCAACCGGCTCTGCAGGGGCCTCCCCTCGGTCCCACGGGGCCAAAACTTCGAAACTTCCCGCACCGGCCACATTGATCGCAACGATGAACACAGCGATTGCCACGATGCACTCGGTACATCTCTACATCAGCGCCACCCAGGCGTCACCGAGGGTGGTCGAGACGATTTCGCAAGATTCAGGACTCAATTCGGGCTCTCAGAATGTGGCGACTGGCAGTGAACACGCCAGTGTCAGGTTGACACCTTCGAACGCCTATCTCTCGGGAAACAGCTCTGGTCTCTCGGCTTTCTTCGCACTTCCGCCAGACGACCTCCCACTCGTCGGAACAAAATGGATCGTGATCAAGTCCGGTGCAACGCAGTACAAGACATTTGTCAACACGATCGAGTTCAAGAACCTGTTCAAGAATCTTGTTCCGAGCACGAAACCACTTTCAATCCGTGCGACGACGATGCATTCGATTGCCTCCTATGTGCTTCACTGGCAGATCAAGAGCGGAACGGCGACGACAAATCTCAACCTCTATATTCCCGAAAATGGCAAGAAGCTCCCGATCGCGGAAACGGCGGTGTCAGGGACGACCGTTGAACAGTCAGTACTCAGTCATTGGAACGAGAGGATCGTCATCAAGGTGCCCACCAACACCATCGCCATCTCCAAACTGCACCCAAGCTAGGCCACTTGGCCAGAAGAGAAACCACTTGGCCAGAAGAGAAACCACTTGGCCAGAGGGGTCCACCGGTCATCGGCTTGCTCGCTCCACCTGGTCCAGGCGCATACGGCCATGAGATTTTCGAACCAAATCCCGTTCCGAACTAGATCCCGGTCGAACCGTCAATAACCTCTCTCAACAGATCTGCATGCCCATTGTGTCGCGCGTACTCCTCAATCAGATGAAAGAGGATCCATCGCATCGAGACGTACTGGTCCCCCCGACGTGGCCCAATTGCAATCTGATCCAGAGACTTTGTCTCTGCGACGATCTCCCGCGAGCGCTCACAGGCGACAAGGAAGAGCTCAAGACACTCCTCAAGACCGGGTCCACCAAGGTCATTGAAGGCAGCATCCGGATCCTCTGGCGTGCGAAACAGGCCAGTCGGCTCTTCACCTTGAAAACGCGCGATGAACCACATCTTCTCGACATCAGTCATGTGGCGCACAAGACCGAGCAGGGACATCGATGATGGCGGGACGGAACGTTGTCGCGCCTGCTCAGTCGTCAACCCCGAACACTTTTGCACAAGCGTCGCGCGGTGAAAATCGATGAAGGAGAGCAGCATCTCCTCATTTGTTCCGACGATAGGCGTCTCAACCCGGGTGATATCCATGGAAAACCCTACCCTCGGCGCCAGCACAGCATGTGGAAATCTCGCGCACGCTAGGCGCGCTCGAACACCACCGAGATGCCCTGTCCGACTCCGATGCACATCGTCGCGAGGCCAAGGTCTCTCTCCTCGCGCCGCATCCGGTACAACAGCGTGGTTGCGATCCTGGCGCCAGACGCGCCGAGGGGGTGTCCGATGGCGATGGCACCACCGAGGGCATTGAGGCGAGGATCGCTGGCGTCGAGCAAGAGTTTTTGTGCAACGCCGATCACCTGGGCGGCAAAGGCCTCGTTGATCTCGATCGCACCGACATCTGCAAGATCGAGAGAGAGGCGCTGAAACAGCCGCTCGGTTGACGGTACCGGCCCAAGACCCATCAACTCTGGCGTGATCCCGGCAACTGCCCCACCGAGAACCCGGGCGAGGGGTGTCCGCTCCAGGCGCGCCTCGGCCTGTTCGCTGACCAGAACAAGTGCCGCCGCCCCATCGTTCAGTCCACTCGAATTGCCTGCGGTGACACTTCCTCCGGCGCGAAAAACCGGCAACAACGAACCCAGTGCCTCGAGCGTTGTTCCCCTGCGCGGCGCCTCATCGAGGGCCACCTCACCCGCAACGGGAGCGGGTACCGGTGTGATCTCCTCGGAGAATATGCCACCGTCAAGCGCACCTACCGCTCGACGGTGGCTTTCCAGGGCGAAGCGATCCTGCTCTTGCCGGGAGATCGCGAGCATCGAGGCGATGTTCTCCGCAGTCTCGCCAAGCGATACCGTCCACTCCTTGGGCATTCGCTCGTTCACCAGCCGCCAACCAAGCGTGGTGTCGACAAGGTCGAGCGAGCGGGGAAACGCGGAATCCGGCCGGGCGATGACGAACGGGGCTCGGCTCATTGACTCTACTCCGCCGACAATGACGCACTCTGCCTCGCCAAGAGCGATCTGGCGATACCCGTGGAGGAGCGCCTCGAGACTCGAACCGCAGAGTCGATTGACCGTCACTCCCGAGGTCTCGACACCAAGTCCTGCAAGCAGCGCTGCCATGCGCCCGACGTTGCGGTTGTCCTCTCCCGCCTGATTCGCCGCGCCAAAGACGACGTCGTCAACTCCGACCTCACCCAGATCGGGATTTCTCTCCCGGAGCTCCATCACCACGTGGGCGGCGAGATCATCCGGGCGAAGGTGCGAGAGCGCTCCCCGGTGGCGCCCCACAGGTGTGCGGATCGCATCGAGCACGAAGACCGGCCGCCCGAGTCCGGTTGAGTCACTCCGCACGCTCATCGCACCAGATCCGCCGGTTCGAAGGTCGCTCGGTCAATCAACCGAAATACCGCCGCGATCGCAAAGGTGTGACCAAGACCGATGCGCGAATCAACCAACACGAAATGTCACGTCGAGCTGCGCGTTGGACAGATGAAGGCAAGCGCCTCACCTCGAGTATCGATCATCTCGGCAAACCCTAGCAGCGCGCGGCCAATTTCGATCAACGACACGAGGCAGCTGCGCACCATCGGGCCAGCTCATTCAGGCCCCGGGGAGACGAGATACAACCCTGGGCGACGCGCCGAAGAGATTCCCGACCCCGAGCGAGGAGGCGGGCGACTACTTCGACGAGGAGATCGTCGAAGTAGAGCCCTTCTGTCGCTTCTCGGCCCGTTTTTCCTTGAGCGATTTCCCGGGTTTCTTTGCTGAGTTCTTCTTTGGCGATTTATCAGCCATGAGCAGCTCCTTTGGGTAGATGAAAAAAATCCCCGCCACCAAGCAACATCAGCTACTCAGCGGCGGGGAGGAAGAGCTCGAACTAGATCGGACGGACCTGGCTCGCCTGCTTGCCCTTTTGACCCTGCGTGATCTCAAATTCGACACGCTGGCCCTCGGGCAGATCACGATATCCATCCATCTGAATCTCGGAATGATGGACAAAGACATCCTCACTACCGCCGTCAGGGGTGATGAATCCAAAACCCTTTTCTGCGTTAAACCACTTTACGGTTCCAACTGACATTACTGGTACTCCTTATGCTCCACACTCATTCAAAGCGGGAGACCAGAGTGGAAACCAGCGCAATTCGGGCTCGCGTGGAAAGGCCCTTACCTTTCCATTCTAGCGGGATATTGGCACCACGTCTGCAACACGATCCGGTACGGGCCACAACGAAGCCCGGGATTCGGGCCAGATGGCATGGCTGAACGGTCGAACCGGGGATGATTTGCCTCTCGCGAGACCTCAGGCATCGACCAGACTGAGCAGTCCCATGCCGGTGACGAGGGGCGCATAGTAGTTGCGATGCAGCTCAATCACCTCAGGAGCCATCGCCCCGCGCATGATCAGCCACATGATCACCTCGACCGCCTCGGCGCCCGCTCTCAGCATCAGCTCATCGTGCGAAAGCTTGGTGAGACCCTCGGGATCACTGACAATGCGATCCAACCACTCCCGGTCGAATTCGGGTGACAAGAACCCGAAGCGCTCACCATTGAGTTGGTGCGAGAGTCCGCCGGTGCCGACAACCACGACGCGGGTGTCATCTGGATAACTCTCGACCGCCCGTCGTATCGCCTGACCGAGCTTGAAACAGCGAAGACCGGTCGGGAGCGGGTGAAGCAGGACGTTGACCGCGAGGGGGATGACGTTCACGTTCCAGTCAGGCACGTGTGACCAGAGCAGGGGCAACGGCGTGAGCAGTCCATGGTCGACGGGCATGTCATAACACATGGTGATGTCGAACTCGTCATTGACAAGTGATTCGGCAAGATGCGCCGAGAGTTCGGGCGCACCCGGGATCGGCGGGAGCGGACGGGGTCCCCATCCCTCGTCGGCGACGGGATACACCTCGCCTGTGCCAAGCGCGAACGTCGGAACACGATCGAAGAAGAAGGCGGTGCCGTGATCGTTGTAGACGACGATGGCGACGTCAGCCTTGATCTCCTCCTCGAGCCATCTCTTGACCGGCACATAGCCATCGAACAGCGGCTTCCACGCGGGGGTCTCCTGGCGCCCAAGGTCATAGGCACGCCCAACTCCGGGAACGTGCGAACTTCCGATGCCTGCAACAATCTTTCCCATGATCAGGTCGCTCCTGGGTTGGTCCGGGTCGCGAGGAACTCCTCGTAGGTCTCGCCACGCTCCTGCGCGCCCTGGTGGTAGTGGCCGACGCCAATCGTCGCGCCGAGCTTCATCAACATATACGAGTTGGCGCCCTCTTTGATCAGCCGAAGCCAGTCGCGCTCGAGAACCGCGCTGATCTGGCTCTCGCTGAGACCATAGCGCTCGAGATAGCCCCGTTCGTCTTTGAGGTACACCTCGCGGTTTGATGGCTGCTGGAGCGAATACGCCATCTTGTTGAACGGATACCCCTGACGCGCACGCGCGATATCGAAGACATAGGTACCAGGTATTTCCATCTTCCCCACCTTCATCGAGACGCCTCTTCGCGCTCATGCTATCGCGCGGCGCCAAGAGAGAGGATTGCACAAAACGCACGGCGGTCGCTAGCATGGGTCCATGGAAGAAATCAAGGTAAAGGTAAACCCAAACGGCCCAATCATCGTAAATGGACCGATCGAGATCACCGATCCCGCGGGAAATGTGCACCATGTCCCCGAGGGCGTCGGCGTAGCACTGTGCCGCTGCGGGCAGTCGACGGAGAAGCCGTTCTGCACGGGATCGCACCGCGCAAACTTCAAAGATGAGTCACCGATAACACGCACCTTTGGTTGACAGAGCCACTCGGTAGCCTCGCATCCCGCGGTTGACCGGGGGCGGGTCGTCGTCTTTGGGACCCGAGATGTACCGCCGCGACGTCGTGGGCCAACGGCATAGGATCTCGCGCGCGAGATCAAACGCGGAGGGTTGATGGAAGATTTCAAGGCATACCTCTCTCGCATCGGGCTTCGCGGAGTTCCTTCGCTTTGGAAAGTTCACCTTGCCCATGCGACCTCGATTCCCTTTGAGAACCTCGACCCGATTCGCGGTCTGCCCAACTCGCTCGACGCGCGCGACCTCGAAGACAAGCTCGTGCGCAGAGGGCGCGGCGGTTATTGCTTCGAACAGAACCTTCTTCTCAAAGCGGCACTTGAACATCTCGGAGTGGAATCGGTCGAGCCGGTGCTCGCGCGCGTCCGCGCGGGGGGACGCCCCGGTCCGCGTCCGCGCACGCATCTCATCTTGAAGGTCCGTGACGAGGGCAAGATCTGGCACGCCGACGTGGGTTTCGGCGCGGACGGCCTGCTCGAACCGATCCCCTATGGCCCAGGCGAGATTCACGAACAGTTCGGCTTTCGCTATCGAATCGTCAAAGACGGCAGCGAACTGGTCCTGCAGATGCAAGACAACGGGGAGTTCGTCGACCTCTACGGCTTTATCGATGAACCTGCGCTCCAAATCGACATGGAGGTCAACAACTGGTACGTCTGCACGAATCCACGCTCTCCCTTTACGACTGCGCTCTATTGCGCCTTCCAGGAGCCGGGACGCAGTTGGATGATCAGCGAGCGAAGCGGACCAGTTGTATTGACGATAAAGACCCCTACCTCGCGCGAGGAACGCGAACTCAACGACGAAGAGGTCACCGAAATCTTCGCAGCGACATTTCATCTTCCGTCGATCAGGCGAGATCTCGGAAGGTGGCTCATCGTCGACTGACCGGCTCCACATACCCGAACTGACCGCTATCGGTTCTCGCCTGATACAAGCGAGAGAATCTGTCGAGCAGCTCGCGATATCTCGGTACATGAATCTGCCAGCGCCTCTCTTGCGAGCATCGGATCTCCCACCCAGGAGGCGACATAACCAAAGCTGTAGTCGCCACTGTCGATACCCAGTCGATTGCAGACAATATAGGCAGCAGACTCGGCCTCGAGTTCGGCTTTCGCGCGGTCCCTCGACTGCTCGTGCAAGATGGCATGTGCAAGTTCATGGGCAATTGACTTCACCCTCTGCGCCTCGCTGTTGCGCCGTTCGATCTTGATCAGGTGCTCCACAAAACTGCATTCGCCATTGACCCCCAATTCAAGTTCACAGCTTTCGACGCGAAATCCAATCAGCTTCGCCGCCACGGTGAGCCGCTCGAACGCATTCGAGTCATCGCCCGCGACGAGTCGTTCGCAGACCGTCGGGAGATCGCGGCCCTCGGTCTGGGAGATGTCAAACACCGGGACAGAGACGAATCGCCTCACCCTCTGTTGGTCGCTTGTCTCCGCGTCGATCCGTCTCTTGCTCGGAGCGAGGATCCAGATGGCGCGCTCTCCCCTGCGGACGCTTCGCCCGAGACGTCTCCAGGCATGAAAGCCGGCGACTGAAACTGCCCCAGGACACTGTCTCGCGATGAGGAGAACATTGCGGAATAACCCTCTTGAATTTCGGCTGATGAAGGATTCGCAATGGTCGCGATGGCGTGAACTGCGGAAATCCAGTTCTGGGGTGCCAACTTCAACAACTCGATCGCAAGGCTGTGAGCTGCGTATCAATAGGGAGGCTTTCATCTGA
>DATKRV010000081.1:0-27210 GCA_035532075.1 Acidimicrobiales bacterium
CGCAATGCTCGGAATTCTCACGCACCGTTTCTGGTCAACCGACACTTCGACGCATATGTCGAGACAAAACCGCAAGAATGGATATGCACGGACATGAGGGTCATTCCGCCGTGGAAAGACTCATTGGAAGATACTCCACGCGCGACACTCGAGTTCCTCTCGCATCTTGCATTACTCACCCCTCAACTTGCTTACTCCACAACGTCTCAACTGTCGCTTGCACTGCGCACGGCAACTGCCTCGATCTCAACGAGAAACTGGGGGCGGGCAAGTCGATCGATCACGATAAGCGTATTTGCCGGATAGGGGCCTTCGCCAAAAAGCTCAGGGAAGAGCTCGCCACGCGTCTCGACAAACATCGGGACATGCTCCGCGCCAACAATGTAGGTCGTGAACTTCACGATATCGCCAAAATCCATTCCAGCTTCGTCGAGCACAACTCCGATATTGAGAAACACCTGCCGGACCTGAGCAGCAAAGTCTCCCTCCCCAACCGTCGAACCATCGGGAGCGGCGGCAATCTGTCCGGCCACGTAAAGTGTCACGCCCGGCCTTTCGATTCGGACCCCTGGCGAGAACATGCCCCCCGGTTTGCTGAGACGCTTGGGATGCAAGAAAGCAATTGACTCGAACATCACCCCTCCTTATGGGGTACACAGGTGGCACACGACGAGTTGCTCACGGCCTCTTGGTGCTTATGATCTGGCCGTTGGCATCTCCCATCACAAGTTCGAGCAGGGCTTTTGCAGGAACCTCAGGTGCAAGCAAATCGCCAGCAAGAAATCGCTGCATGAAACGCTGGTGAAATTCTTCACCGACCACCGAAGGATCTTGAGAGCGAATGTAGGTCTGCATCTCGGTATCGACGATTCCAGGTCGCAGTGCATTTACCGTGACGCCAGTTCCTGAAAGTTCTGCAGCAAGGTTCAGCGTATGTGCCTCAAGTCCCGATTTCGTCGTGACGTACGCGTTATAAGCGTCTTCACGTGTCAGGTTACCCACCGCTCCAGTCGAGATATTCACGATTCTCCCCCAGCCACTTGCGAGCATCGGCGACAGTAGCGACCGCGTCAGACGAACGGGGGCGAGAAGGTTTACCGCACAGGCGTGCTCCCAGGCGTCAATACTGATCGTCGAAAAGGTTCCGAGTGGTCCTACCACCGCAGCATTGTTGATCAAGATGTCAATCGGGCCAAACCGCTCGGCCGCTCGGCGGCAGATCTGATCCATCGCAGCGGCATCGGTGACGTCGGCGACACCAGCTAGCGCATTCCCGCCGTTACCTTTGATTCCCTCAACGGTTTCATCGACTTCGTCTGCGCTGCGCGCAACGACAACAACGTCAGCTCCTGATACGGCAAGGACGCGGGCGATCGCCTGCCCAATTCCGCGACCTCCTCCGGTCACTAGCGCGACATGTCCTGACAGATTCGACATCACCCCTCCATTTTCATCGTCTCTCGAGCATGCAGCCAAATTACTCAGGGAGCCAAAAAGACGCAGGTTAGGATTTGCATATGCCAAACTACCCGCTCTCTCGGGACCTCTATCAACGTCTCTTTGCAGAAGAATCGAATGCCTTTGGCGATGCCTACCTCAAGTCGCGTCCCGACGAGATGGTTCCGAATTGCCCCGAATGGAATGTCGCCCAGCTCGGCGCGCATATTGCCTCGATCTACCACCGGATAGCAGAACTCATCCGGATCGTCTCTCTTGAACCACTCGATCCGAAGAACTTCCTCTCCCCAACAGATCCCGGGGAGGTTCTCGACCACTACCGGGAGGGGGCGGAGAGGCTTTCTGTCCTATTCATCGACCTCGACCCGATGATGCCGATCTGGACCTTTACGGGAATCCGGCCCGCGCTGTTCTGGATGCGTCGGATGACGCACGAAACCATGGTCCACGCCTTTGATCTCGAAGAGATCCATCCTCCACTCCACGATCCAAAGGCTCCGGCGATAGCGGACGGTATCGACGAGTTCTTCTCCGCCCAACTTCCCGGAAAAATTTCCCGGAAACATGTACCAGGATTAAACGGCCGGCTTGCGCTCACAGCCACAGACAGCAAGGACCGTTGGGTGATCGATCTCGCTCCTGACCGCCTTGACGTCGTCTCCGAAAATGCCACCGCAGATGCAGAACTCACCGGCACCGCACGTGACCTTCTCATGTACCTCTGGCGACGCGGATTTGCTCCTGCACTTGAAAAGACCGGGGATCTCGACCTGATCATGACCTACTACCGAGACGTCCGGCTCTGAATCACGCAACCGGGGCTGATCATTCAAAGATCGGTAGAGCGCCATCGGGGAGCGGCACCCGGAACACCCGCAGCGCCAGCGCGGTGTATTCATAAAAACCAACGAGTACGACGAGATCGACGAGAACAACATCACCAAGTGCCGCGACCGCTCTCTCATAGAGCGCATCGTCAAGGTCACGATGGATAAGGAGCGCAGCGACAACTTCACGTACGAGTCGCTCGTGTGGTCGAAAGCTCACCGAGTCGCTGCCCGATCTCATAGCTTCGAGTTCGGTCTCGCTCAGCCCCGAGGAAAGGCCAATAGCGCGATGGGCATAAAACTCGAACTCGCTCCTCTCGTGTCGCGCCACTTCGAGAATCGCAATCTCTCGGGACCGATCATCGAGCTGAGTTGAATAGCGCACAACAGCGCCGAGTTGCTGAGTCGCCTCACCAACGACTGGATCAATCAGCATCGCATTGAAAGGGCCGTGCATCCTCCCTTGCGTATCCGTTATCGGAGTCGTACGCGGCGTATCCTTCCGAGGACCTCCGAGAATATGCTCGTAGAGTGCGTGTTGAGCTTCATCGAGATCACTCTTGCCGAGCCATCTCAGCCGTCCGTGCAACATCTCAACCTCCGTCTATTCACCGAAATCAATTACATAAAGGCAAGAGGACTCTTTTCGCGATCTGTACGCGGCTCATGCCGAGAGATCGCCGAGGTGTGCAAAAAGCGCCTGGAGCAAAAGCGTCTCGTTGGGATTCCGCGAGAGATATTTCGCTGCCTCATCAATCGCCCTGCATGCCTCTTCCAGCGCGCCAACGCGGCGCGGCTTCGTCTGCGCAACAGAGAGCTGGGCGAGATAGACCCCAGCAAGTGTTGCAAGCCCCGATCGAAGCTCGTCGATGCGGACGCGACGCTGTTCACGTTTGTGGCGTTCTTCAATGCCCTTGAGTCCAAATATGCGGCGTTCTCCCGCAATTTTGGCTGCACTCTCGAACTCCGCGAGTTCGAGCTGTTGTCGCTCGCGCACCACTGAGACAATCTCGTCGACTCCAGCAAGTAACGCGATAACGGTCTTTGCCACCGAGGATCCCGTCCCATCGAGTTGGCTTGGTACCGCTCTCCATTTTTCTTGACGTTCGCGAAACCCGAGGTCACCGACCAGAAGACGTGCTCGGTCAATGTTCCCAAACGACGCGGTCGCAACTGAACTCGCGAGCGTTCGCTCATAACCCTCGCCCACGAGAGCCTCGGTGATCGCCTCGACGCCGATTGAATGGAAAGGGACGGTCACACAGCGACTTGCGATGGTGACAAGCGAGGCGGGAAGCGTGTCGGCAACTACGATGAAGACCGTTGTCGAAGGCGGCTCCTCAATGGTTTTGAGCAGCGCGGGAGCTGCCCCAGCTACGAGGTGAAAGTCCGTGAGAATCAATACCTGGCGGCTCGATGCATTCGGCGATCTTTGAGCGACGAGCGATATCTCCCGGGCCTCGTCGATCGAGATAGCCGCCCCCTGTCGCTCAAATACGGTGATGTCGGGGTGCAGGCCTAGTAACGCATCACGACAAGATTCACAGCTCCCACAGCCGCCGGACGGACAGACCAGCGCAGAGGCAAACGCCCTTGCCGAGTCAAGTTTGCCAGTCCCGGCTGGGCCCAAGAAGAGGTACGCGTGAACACTTCTCGATATTGACGACTGCAATATTTCGCGCGCCAGCCGTTGGCCCACCATCCCATTGAGTACCGGTGCGCTATCGACAGCGTTGGTCAGTTCCATCAGTCCGAAAAGACCCCTCGGCCAAACCGCTCCACAATGACCTCACGAACCGACCGCTCGACCTCATCTACAGTCCCAGAGGCATCGATGATCACCCAGTGCTCTGCATCGGTCTCTGCGATCGATCGAAATCCTTCGAAAACGCGAACGTGGAAGTCTTCTCCCTCCGCCTCTATCCGATCGGGAACCACTCCCCTGCGCTCCAAGGATCGTTCAAATGACATATCGAGCAAGATCGTCACATCGGGAGAAAGGCCCTGCGTCGCGATCTCACTCGCAACAATGACATCTTCGAGTGGCAAGCCACGGCCATACCCTTGATAGGCGATGGTCGATCCTAGAAACCGGTCGCAGACGACGTTGCGACCCGAACGCAACGTAGGGATGATCAGCTCCTCCACGTGCTGTGCGCGCGCAGCCGCAAGCAGAAGTAGCTCTGCACGCGGGTGAAGTTCATGTGCTCCGATCTGGAGGAGAAGGTCGCGGATTTGCTCTCCAAGCTTGGTGCCACCGGGTTCGCGAGTGAGACGTGCTCCAATCGCGCCCGCAAGGAGCGACGCCTGTGTTGACTTGCCACAGCCCTCGCCGCCCTCGAAGACAATAAACCGTCCGATTCCTGACATTGTGAGAAAGACTAGGCGCTGAAAGTCCTTTCTATTTTGAACGCAAACACGATGTCATTCCTCAGATGCACTCCGAGAGAGCTCAGCCGACGACGTAGTACGTGTTGGCACGGCCTTTTTCCCTGCGACCTTCTGCGCCGCAGGCCTCTTGGCCGATGCCTTCTTCGCCGGGTTCTTTTTTGCAACAGACCTCTTTGTCGGACTCTTCTTTGCTGATGCCTTCTTTGCCGGACTCTTTTTTGCAACAGACCTTTTCCCGCCGGCACGAACTCGACCACGTTTGGCCGGGGGCGGACCTGCGGCGCGCTTTTCTGCAAGCAGTTCTGCTGCCCGGTCGAGAGTCAGACGTTCCGGATCGTCCCCCCGTCGCAGCGAGGCGTTATAGGTACCGTCGGTCACATACGGTCCAAACCGTCCCTGGCGCAGCGTGATCGGAAGTTTGACATCCGGATCGATACCCACCTCTTTTGCCGGAGTAGCCGCGGCTCGACCAAATCGCCGCTGTTTTGGCTGGGCAAAGATCGCGAGTGCCTCATCGATACTGATCGAAAGAAGCTGCTCTTCGGAATCGAGGGTGCGCGAGTCCGTGCCGAGCTGAATGTACGGTCCGTAGCGTCCGTTCCGAGCGATGATCTCCCCCCCGCTCGAAGGATCTGTGCCAATTGAACGAGGCAACTGAAGCAACTTGAGCGCATCGTCGAGCGAGAGCGTCTCTACCGACATCGACTTGAACAGCGAGGCTGTGCGCGGTTTCTTCTTTCCGATGGGTTCGCCGACCTGGACGTAGGGACCAAACCGTCCGTTCTTCGCAACGACTGTCTCTCCGCTATCGGGTTCGATTCCGAGTTCCCGATCTCCAGACGGTGCATTCAACAACTCAAGCGCGCGCTCGATCGTCAACTCATCGGGTGCGAGATCCTCCGGAATTTGAGCGCGGTACTCCCCGCGTTCGAGATAGGGACCAAATCTCCCCACACGTACGGTAATGAGGCGACCCTCAGGATCAAGGCCGAGCGGTAGGGTGTTGACACCTCGGGCATCGATGCTCTCGAGATTGTCAAGCACGATTGACTTGAGCCCCTTTGTCATCGTGGCTGGCGTCGAGGAACCCGGCATTACCTTTTTCGTCAACGGTTTCGCATCACCAAAATAGAACTGCTGGAGCCATGGAACAGATTCCTGGCTACCTGCCGCGATTTCATCGAGATCATCCTCCATCGAGGCAGTAAATCCGTAGTCGATAAGCGTCGCAAAGTTGTTCTCAAGCAGTCCGACAACGGCAAAGGCAACATAGGTAGGAATCAATGCACTTTGTTTCTTCCACACATATCCGCGGTCTTGGATTGTCTGCATGATCGACGCATAGGTCGACGGACGCCCGACACCGAGATCCTCGAGGCGCTTGACGAGGGATGCTTCGGTAAATCTCGCGGGAGGCTTGGTCGCATGATCTGCTCCCGCGAAAGAGACCAGTGAAAGCACCTCTCCACTCGAAAGTGCGGGAAGCCGAAGCCCACCCTCCCGAGGGGACTCGTCGACCTCATCTTCTTCGTCCCGGTCCTCGGTGTAGACAAGAAGAAATCCAGGAGAGGTGATAACCGTCCCTGAAGCCGAAAATTCAACCGGAGTTCCCGCGCTGGCAACGCTGCTCGGGATCGTCGTTTTCGTCCCGATCTTCACGCTTGCGGTCACTCCGGCCGCGTCGATCATCTGCGATGCAACGGTTCGTTGAAAGATGAGTTCGTAAAGCCGCGCTTCGTCGGTCGCGACCTCTCGAGAGACATCGGCAGGGAGCCGAAAGGTGTCCCCCGCCGGGCGGATGGCCTCATGCGCCTCCTGGGCGTTCTTGACCTTGCGGATGTAGCTTCTCGGAGCGGTCGGCACATTGTGCACACCATAAAGTGAGACCGCAATCTCGCGCGCGGCACGCAGCGCCGTGTCCGAAAGCGTCGTCGAGTCGGTGCGCATATAGGTGATGTACCCCTGCTCGTAAAGCCGCTGTGCGGTCTGCATCGCCCTTTGGGCGGAAAAATGCAGTTTGCGCGAGGCCTCTTGCTGCAGCGTCGAGGTGATGAACGGAGCTGCCGGAGAGCGACGATAGGGACGGTCCTCGACAGATTCGACACGTAAAGGTGCTTCGGTGAGCGCTCTCGCGAGGGAACCAGCGCCCTGCTCATCTAACAAAACCACTCGATCAGGATGAATGAGATCTCCTAATGCGTTGAAGTCCTTCCCCGAAACGACCTCGCGATTGGCAACGCGAGAGAGCGCTGCAGAAAAGCTCTCCCCCTCTTTGGTCGCGACATTTGCCGCGAGACTCCACCAGGTCGCCGATCGAAATGCCATCCTTTCTCGTTCACGCTCGACGACAACGCGAGTCGCCACGCTCTGGACGCGACCCGCACTGAGTCCTGGCATCACCTTCTTCCAGAGCACCGGCGAGAGTTCGTATCCATACAGCCGATCCAGGATGCGGCGCGTCTCCTGCGCGTCAACCAGCCTCCGATCAAGCTCTCGCGGATTCGCAATCGCCTTGTCAATTGCCGATTTCGTGATCTCGTGAAAGACCATTCTCTTGACCTCGACCCTGGGCGAGAGCACCTCGAGAAGGTGCCAAGCGATGGACTCTCCCTCCCGGTCCTCATCTGTCGCGAGGTAGACAATTGAGGCATTTTTCACCAGGCCCTGTAACTTCTTGACCTGCTGGATCCGGCTCGCCGAGACAACATAGAGCGCCTTGAAGTCATTGTCGACATCTACTCCAAGGCGCGCCCAGGACTCTCCCTTGTAGGCGGCGGGAATCTCCTTGGCGGATCCGGGCAGGTCACGAATGTGTCCGACCGAGGGCTCGACGATGAAGTCGTCTCCCAAAAACCGCGCGATGGTTTTCGCCTTGGCCGGAGATTCCACGATGACGAGCGCTTTTGCCATATACCTAGCCCTGTCGAGATTGTGGCGAAGGATAACGACCGACTCGGTCGATGACAACTGCGACCCAGCTGACCTGCCCAAACACCCTTACGGCTGCCGGCCTAGTAGGCAGAGCCGCTCTCCTCCTGAGAGGGTGAGGCGATGATCGTATAGGTCGGATTGATCATCGCCGTCCGCCCACCACGTTCGCCAATCATGCCCTCGGCGAGCAAGAGCGCGCCCGTTTCGATACCGGGGACGAGACGTCGGCCCTGGAAGATCAGCACAAGTGATCCAGTTGTGTCAACGATCGTCGCCTCGAGGCTCGAGATTCCTGCCGCCGGCTGAACGCGTATCGAGTGCACCCGCCCTGCCACCTTCATACGCTGACGCCAGCGCACCGCTCCGATCGGTACCGCCCCGGGTACAAAATCCGTCGGCGGAGCTCCCATGAGTTCGGCGTCCTCGATACTCATCGGAGTCGCTGCACCGGGCTCGCGCGCCGCAGCGGCACTTCGAAGCAACTCCGCGAGATGCCGCAGTCGACGGGGGCTTCGTACCTGGAACGGGATGATGGTTGCCGAGGCGTTCGATATCTCGCCGACAAGCGTTGCGATGCGGTCGCTCGTTCGGTCCTGGGCGAAGCTACGGAATGTACGACCATAGACACGCCTTGGCAGTAACAGAGTTACCTCAGTTTCTCCGTCGCTGACAAGATCCGCGATGAACTGCACGATCGCCCGACCGACACGGCGGTCGGGGCACTCGACGATCTCAAGGGGGAAGAGCGCTAGACCGAGTTTCAGCCACTCCTCCTCAAGTCTACGACTCGCCTTTGTATCGAGCACAAAATGCAGTCCACGGGAGTCACCTGGACTGAGCGATCGCGCATACTGCAATGCCCGCGCGACCGCGAGATCGAATCGTTCAACATAGACGAGGACCACGTGACGACGCGGAACCGGAGTCTCGGCAGCGAGCTGAACATTTGCCTCAAGCTGGGTGCGCTCTTCGGTATAGGTCCTGTTGAGCCTGATAAGGATCGTAACGAGAACTGGGAAGATGACAATCACCACCCACGCACCCTGGGTGAACTTTGTGACGGCAAAAATCAGCACTACAAGGGTCGAGACCAAACCCGCGAAGCCGTTGATGAACGACTTCCACCTCCAGTTCTGCTCCTTAAGGGTGCGATGGTGCTTCACCATGCCGAATCCCGCAATCGCGAAGCCCGTAAAGACACCGATCGCATAGACCCCAACAAGCGCACTGACGTTTGCCCGCGAGACCAGCAAGAGCGCGATCGAGACTGTCGCAAGGATGAGAATGCCATTTGAGAACACCAGACGATGTCCTCGCCTGGAGAGGCTCGGTGGCAAAAAAGCATCGGAGGCAACGAAGCTGACGAGATTGGGAAATCCGTTGAAGCTGGTATTGGCTCCGGTGTAGAGAATCAACATCGTTGCCGCCTGAACCACGTAGAAGCCCATGCGACCAAAGATCGAATGCCCAAAAACGAGCGTCGCCTCCTGAGAAAGCACGGTCGGACTGCCGTTCAGGAACGGCACGGCATGTGTTCGCCACGCGAGCACCGAGACGCCCGTGACCAAAGAGCCGAGTGTGATCGACATGACGACGAGTACTCGGCGGGCGTTGATACCTTCTGGCCGCTTGAAGTTGGCAACCCCGTTCGAGATTGCCTCGAGTCCCGTAAGTGACGAACCGCCATTCGCGAACGCTCGGAGGACGATGAACAGACTTGCGCCCATGAGGAGCCCGTGACCCGATAGTCCCAGGGGAACGTGTCCCGCCTGATAGTGGTGCTCCCTGGGGAGGTGACCAAGAGCCGCGCGGACGATTCCGATGATCACAACCGAAGCGACGGAGGTAATAAAGAGATACGTCGGGATTGCAAAGGTACGTCCGGCCTCCTTGATGCCGCGGAGGTTGCCCCACAACAACAACAGAACGACAAAGACCGTGATCGGAATCGTGAACGGTACAAGCCTTGGGAATGCGGAGGTGACCGCGTTCGTCCCGGCGGCAGTCTGGACTGCGACGGTGACGATGTAATCAAGGATTAGTGCGACGGCCGCGACCTGGGCAAAGCGGGGGCCAAAATTTTCACGGGCGACGACGTAGGATCCGCCCGCCTTGGTATAGACCGTCACGACCTCCCGATACGAAAGCGTGACAAAAACCAGTACCAGAATGACGGCGAAGGTGATCGGGAGCAAAAGGGAAAAAGCGGCGATGCCGACCGCAGGCACCAAGATGGTAAGGATCTCCTCCGAGCCATACGCGGTCGAGGATATGCAGTCGGGAGCAAGCACACCGAGAGCCGTGACCTTGTTCAGTCTCTGCTCCCCGAGGCTTTCGGTAACGAGTGGTGGTCCGAGGAAGCGACGCTTGAGGCGATAGAGCAGCGGCTCGGGTAGCTCGACCCGTTGCGGTCCTGAGCGCGGTCCCCGCAGTCCCTGAGGGGTTTCTGGTGCGACCATTGTCAGTTCTTTACCCCTTGCCCATTGTTTCCCGCACCATCATAAGCACGCAGTGACGCCGGAGGCAGTAAGGTCTCGATTCAGATCCTTGGTATCTGGCTCTGGAACCCCCCGAAACCAAGTTGTGTTTTGATCGACCGAGGTGTTCGATAGGAATCATGAAAATTGTTGTCGTAGGATGTGGACGAGTCGGTACCTCCTTGGCAATCGCTCTCGATCAACAGGGTCACGAGGTCGCTGTGCTCGACAAGGATCCGGGCGCCTTTCACCGTCTTCCACACAGATGGGGCGGCCAGATCATCACTGGTTTCGGTTTTGATCGCGACCGCTTGAATGAGGCTGGCGCGACAAAGGCAGATGCGCTTGCCGCGGTGACCAACGGGGACAATTCAAACATATTGACGGCGCGAATCGCGCGAGAGACCTATCACATACCAAATGTGGTTGCACGAATTTACGATCCCCGACGAGCCGAAATCTACCAACGACTCGGCATACCGACGGTCGCAACTGTGACCTGGACAATCGAACAAGTCACGCGCAAGCTCTTTCCCGATAACTCGGTCTCTGAGTGGTCCGACCCAACAGGAGGGATAAGCCTGGTGGAGAGGATTCTCCCCAACGGATGGTGTGGTAAGAAAATGTCGCTCATCGAACAAGAGACCTCCGCGCGCATCATTGCAGTCGTTCGAGGCAATCAGTCTTTCCTGGGACATGGTGATCTCATCGGGCAAGAGGGGGACTCGATCTACCTTGCGGTCACCAAGAGCTCTTCCCAGGCGCTCGACGAATCTTTTCGCGAAATGCGAGCCGCGCCGTGAGGATTGTCATTGCTGGAGCCGGCGCAGTTGGAACCTTCCTTGCGGAGGACCTCTCTGCAAACGGTCACAAGATCCTTGTTCTTGATCAGAACCCGGAGACAAAGAGCCACTTTGCCTCCGATTCGACGATTGAATTCCTTCACGTGGATGCGTGCGAGGCGGATTCCCTGCAGGTCGCCCAGCTCGATACCGCGGATGTCGTGATCGCGGCAACCGGCGATGACGAGGACAACCTCGTCATCTCACTTCTCGCCAAACAGGAGTTTGCTGTTCCCCGAGTCATCGCGCGCGTCAATCACCCCAAGAACCACTGGCTCTTCACAGAGAGCTGGGGCGTCGACGTTGCGGTATCCACACCTCACCTGCTTTCGGCACTCGTCGAAGAGGCGGTATCGGTCGGTTCGGTGGTTCATCTGCTCAACTTCAAGAATGGCGACATCCGTCTGATCGAAGTCACGCTTGACTCAAAGTCGCCAGCAAAAAATGCGATGCTAATGACGCTCGCGTTGCCTCGCGAGGCAGCAGTCGTCGCAATTGTCCGAGATGGCCACGTCATTACCCCTCGCACCGACACCCGACTCAGCGACGGTGACGAAATTCTCTTGCTTGTCGGCAACAGTTGCGAGGATGCCGTCCGGCGTCTTCTCGTCTCCTCTTAATCAGTTACCTAGAAATCGCAGGTTAAGCCCCGGTTATTCGCCGACGGGCAATCAAAAAACAGTACCCGAGTGCGGAGATGATCAACAGCTTTTTCAACATGGGATCATCGTAGTGCGCCGAGACCTCGCGCCATGAAACAAGATGGATCCAAGTACGAAAGCAATCGACGTCCAAGATATTCGCGACAAGCTGTCTGGGGCTCTAACGTAGGGTGAAATGCGTAAGCGAATCCGGAACAACCGCGCGGAATTCGAAACCGACCCTGACATTGATCTCCTCGTTGACCCAGATGCCGAGGTCATACTTCCGCTAGATGATGCCCACCGATTGCGCGATGAGATCGACATCGTACTCGTCATTCTTGTCGGGGGATTTCTTGGCACTCTCTGTCGTTACGAGCTAAGCCTGCACTGGAGCCAGCCGGACACGGCATTTCCGACAACGATCTTCGTTATTAACCTCTCCGGTTCACTGCTGATTGGTTTCGTGTTGACCACAATTATCGAAAAGATGCGACCAACACGGTATTTGCGCCCACTTACCTGTGTCGGCTTTCTCGGTGGCTGGACAACCATGTCAACTTTTGCGGTCGAGAGTGACCACCTCATCTCCTCAAACCACCTCGGCGTCGCCGTGACCTACATCTTGGCGACAATGGTGGTGACGCCGGTTGTAGCCACATTTGGGATCTCCCTCGCACACCTCTTACCAAAATCACACAAGAAAATCGATAGGGCTCTCGAGAAATGACCGGTCTTGTTCTTGCGGCGAGCATCTCAGGCGCTGGCGCAATTGGTGCCGCGAGCCGTTACCTGCTGGATCTCATCGTCACGAGGAACTTTCCCCGCATCGTTCCTCGAGGAACGATGACGATCAACGTCATTGGCTCACTCATCCTGGGCCTCGTGTCTGGGCTCGTCACACACCACCATCTCGCGAACGTCTCGAACCTGGTCATCGGAGCGGGGTTTTGCGGAGGATTGACTACAGCTTCGAGTGCCGCTTTTGAAGCCGCTCGACTATTCCACCAGGGCAAGTCCGGACCTGCCGTGTTGACGATTGTGCTCGGAATCGGATCAAGCTGCCTCGCGGGAGCGATTGGTCTCGGAATCGGCCTAACGTAGCCCGCTGGAAGTGATCCGGAGATGGAACGACGGGCACGACAAGTCTCTCCAAAAACCGGGTCGATTCATCTTTTGTCGATATCGCCAGATGACATCCAAATGTCTCCAGTCTATTTTCCAAGATACGGTCTGAGCTGGACTTAGAGGTTTTTTATGGTGCCCGACCGTTGCGGGTCATCTCGCGTAGCGACCGGCGACGCTTGGATTGTTCGGAGGCGCGCACGTCGATTGAACGCGCGTGCGAAGCGCCGGTTCGGGTCCGCTTCAGATCGATCTCAGGATTTCGACGCGCTCAACGCTGGCGGTCCGAGATCCCCCTCAGTTGGCGAGCGCTAATTCTCAACAAGCCGCATCAGTATCGAAGCTGACGCCGGCGATCTTAGTAGTGCCGTTCTGGATGATCCACGTTGGCGCCACTGCCGTTGAGCCTGTCAGTGTGAACCCAACCAAAGGACATTTGGTGACTCCTGCTTGCCAATCCGCATTGATCCCAGAGTTGACGTAACTGGTGCCGGTGATTTTTTGCCACATCAAGGGCGTCGAGTACACCCCGATGGGGACGCTGGAGTGTGCCTGGAGCTCAGAGACGATTCCGTCGATGGTTGCTTGGTTCAAGGCGGTGTTGCTCGACCAGCTGTTGCCAGTTTCTATGTCAGCCCACCACGTTACTGGGGTGACCCCAGTCGGGGCCACCGCCTTCGCGTACTCAGATTCAGAGCAGCCAATGGCCCACGCGGCCTGCAGCTGCGACTGGAGATGTCCAGAGGTCGTGGCATATTGCGAGGTGGACTGAGTCGTGCAGTCGGTGTAGTCACTCTTGGCGTAAGCCAGGGCATAGCCGGTATTGAAATAGAAGGACTTGCTCACAGTACCGGCGAGCGTTGCTTCGGATGCGGCACACGCGTTGGTGGTGAACGGACGACCGTGTCCGAGCCCGATGATGGCAAAGCCCGGCGGAACGGAAGTGGCCGTGCACTGTGGGTACGACGTGTCGTAACCACCTCCGGAGTAGTACGGATTCGAGGCACCTGAAGGAGGCGCCTGCAAGACGACCATGGCCAAGGTCATGAGTGAGAAGACGGAGAGCGCCGTGATTGCTCGCGACTTGAGATTGATGAATACCCGCAAGGTACCTCCCTGAAAGGTCAACCGCTGAGGCCTACAGAGTTCAGTTCTCATGGCCCTGAGCTTGAACTATAACAAGCGTGCACCGAGAATCAATGTGAGCCAACCAAAAGTCTTCCTCAATTGAGCTCAAACACTCAGCAGATCGCGCGCGCCAGTATCGCTGGAGGGGTGACGAAGCTTGGACATTGCCCGCGCCTCGATCTGGCGGATGCGCTCACGGGTGAGATTGAAATACTCTCCAACATCTTCCAGCGTACGCGGTTCACCACGATCGAGACCGAAACGCAGACGCAAGATCTCACGTTCGCGCTCATCGAGTGGAGCAAGCAGACGATTGATCTCGTGAGGGAGCATTGCAGTCGCGGCCATCTCAAATGGCGACTCAGCGGAGCGATCCTCGACAACATCGCCGAGTTCCGCGTCGCCGTCCTCTCGAAGTGGTTCAGACAGCGAGAGCGGCTCCGCGCGAAAGCGCAGCGCCTCAATCAACTTGTCCTCTGGAAGTTCGACCTCAGCACCAAGTTCTGCAAGCGTGGCGGGACGACCAAGTTTGAGCTCAAGACGAGCTTGCGCCTTCTGGACACGCGCGAGCGTGTCGCCGGCATGAACCGGAAGCCGAATGGTCCGACCCGTGTTGGCAATGCCGCGGGTGATCGCCTGACGGATCCACCACGTGGCATAGGTCGAGAACTTGAAACCCTTGCGCCAGTCAAACTTCTCAACGGCATGCATGAGACCGAGATTTCCCTCTTGGATAAGGTCAAGTAGCGGAAGCCCCGACGCCTGGTATTTTTTCGCGATCGAGACAACGAGACGAAGATTCGACTGCACGAATTCACGCTGGGCGTCGTCACCGAGACGGATTAGCCTGCGCAACTCACGCCGTCTCGTCGGCGTGATTCCTTTCGGAGGCTTCGCAAGTTCTGCCTCGGCTTGAACACGATTCTCAATCGCCTGCGCGAGACGGACTTCATCATCTTTGGTCAAGAGTGGATACTGACCAATGTCGGTCAGATAGAGGCGGACGAGATCTTCCTCGTCGCGTTCAACTCGATCTTTTGCCAACGCTATTAACCTCCGTGTCTAGCAACGTATCCGCGCACTCAAACGACGAGGTGACGTGCGCCTCAACTGCAGTTCGGATGCGTTTATACGAAGATTGCAAGCGACGACCACTGCCGTTCGCCGTTCCCCTCGCACTTAGTGTATCGGCGGCCAAAGGGTCCCCTTACAAGCCCCGAGATGGCGTACAGCTCGTGGCACTCACGAACTCGGAGTGCCAAAAGGTCCGCCGACATCGACGATGCGTCCCTGGGTAGCCAATATCCCGGACGCGAACCGGGATGGGTCGCATGGATCCGAAAGGTTCTTGACGGTGGTTCCAAGATCAAATACCAACCGCGAGAGCATCAAACGAATCGGACCCTCGCTTGCTCGATCGCAGGTCTCAAGACGCTCCGTGTAGGCGGCAAGCATCGCTGGGTACCACGCGAAAGCCAACATCACACCGAGTTCTTCGCCATCGAGCTTTCCGATGGCTTCGAAGAGGATCTCGTGCTCTTCACTTGGCGTTCGAGTCGAGCGGGAAGCATCGTTGAGGCCGTCGGAGACCAGAAGACGACGCTCGATGAGTTCCGCACGGTAGGCATGTGCGTGACTCGCGGCAGAGAGCTGCACTGCCAGTGACGCATCACCCGAACTCGCGACTCCCCGACCGGTAATTCCGAAAAGCGTGAGCTCGACGAACCGGTAGCGACCGAGAAGGTCCGCCAACTCCTGGATGGTCCGGAATCGAGGTTGGGATGTCATGAGGAACTGCCATCGAAACGTCGAGATGCTCGGAAGCGATTCACAATCGGCATCCTGCGATCCTTGCCAAACGCGCGATGTGTTACCCGTGGCCCCGGAGGAGCCTGGCGACGCTTGTACTCCGCACCATCGACAAGGTCAAAGATCCGATGCACAACCGCCGGGTCAAAACCCTCGCGTTCAAGATCCTCGATCGTCTTTCCATCTTCGATATACCCCTCAAGAATTGGATCGAGAACGGAATAAGGAGGCAGCGAATCCTCGTCACGCTGTTCGGGCCGCAGCTCCGCAGAGGGCGGTTTGTCGAGAATTGGCTGGGGAATAATGTCATACCCCGCGCGCTTGTTGCGGAACTCACACAGCTCGTAGACGAGGAGTTTGGGCACGTCTTTGATGACCGCGAACCCACCTGCCATATCTCCATACAGTGTCGCGTACCCAACAGCCGTCTCGCTTTTGTTCCCGGTCGTCAGAACCAGCCAACCCAGTTTATTCGATAGACCCATCATCAGGGTTCCACGCACGCGCGCTTGGATATTCTCCTCTGCAAGATTGCTCGGTTGGCCGGCAAAACTCGGAGCAAGGAGTTCGAGGAAAGCGTGGTGAGCAAGCTCTATAGGAATCGTTCGAAGATCAATGCCGAACTGCTCGGCGAGCCGTGTTGCATCCGCAAGCGATCCTTCGGAGGAGAACCGCGAGGGCATCGCCACGCCGTGCACGCGGCCTGCTCCAAGCGCATCAACCGCGATCGCGGCAACCAGTGCAGAGTCGATCCCACCTGAAAGCGCGACCCCGACTTCGTTGAATCCATTCTTTTCCACGTAGTCACGCGTCGCAAGAACGAGTGCCTCATACACCTCATCAGAGCGTTCAAGCGGCTCAACAAGTACGGGAGTGCGCCTTGGGCCTGCAAGAGCGCGGCTGGTCTCGCTCACAACGAAATCACGCCGGTCCGGAATTCGCACGCTCGGTGACTTCGTGGCAATTTCGATGTCAGCGATCTCAATGCCCTCGACAAACTGGCGCGCGCGCAAGATCACCTCTCCGTATTCATCGATGACCAAGGACCCGCCATCAAAGATGAGCTCGTCCTGACCTCCGACGAGATTCACATAGACAATCGTGCATTCCCCCTCCTTGGCCCGCGCGGCGAGCATCTCCTCGCGTTCGACAAGCACATCCCGGCGATATGGAGATGCGTTCAGAGAGACGATCAACTCCGCTCCCTGTTTCGCCTGACGGACAACCGGTCCGTCGCTCGACCAAGCGTCTTCGCAGATCGTTACGCCAACCCGGACACCTGCGATGACAAAGAACGGTGTATCTCCACTACCGGTAGAGAACCAGCGCCGCTCGTCAAAGACTCCGTAATTCGGGAGAAGTTCCTTACGCCAGATACCGTGTACCTCGCCGCGCGATGCAACGACTGCAGCGTTGTAAAGCCCACCATCGGATTCAACGAATCCGAGAACGGCAACGCACTCTCTCGTCGCTCTGACAACCTCGCTTAACGCGCGTTCGGCGCTTTCGACGAATGCTGGCTCGACGAGGAGATCCTCGGGGGGATACCCCGATACCACAAGTTCGGGAAAGACCGCGAGATCCGCACCACCCAATTCGGCCAGGTCCAGCGCCCGCAATATTCGCTTGATATTGCCTGCGAAATCTCCAACGGTGACATTGAGCTGACAGAGCGCAATTCGCAAAGCTGGCATATACGCATCGTACCGGCGTGCCACCTGTCCTTGAGCGAGCGAGACAGATGTAACGGAGGGCACCGAACCTGCGCGAGAATAAGCAATCCCGATTCGGTCGACCACCCCAAGGCTCCGCGACATTTATGAAGCACCGAAGAGAACACATGCGAGGTAACGCGTCAAGACGCGCATACCCGCGCGTCCACTCTGCGCGCCTCACTGCGAGATGTCCAACAGAATGTCAAGCGGTGAGAGGTTATAGGGCCTGCTGAGATGGAACCACTTCTTTGCTACCCTCGACCTCCGGTTCCAGAACTCACCAAGGCGCTCAATGAATCAGGTTATCCGTGGACTGCGGTCGAGGATCCCGCGGCAGGAGTCCGACTCGAGCCAGACGGCGGATGGGCTGGCGCGATCATTTCGGCCGTCGAAAACCCTGAGGCAGGGATCGAAATCTGCCGCGCGCTCCGAGCGCGCGAACATCCACTCGCACCACTCTTGCTGATTGTGCGAGCGGATCGGTTTAACGACCTCCCCTCGCAGGAGGATCTCTTCGACGACTTTGTCCTCTACCCTGCCTCTACCGAGGAGATGGATGCGAGACTTACCCATCTTCTTCGGCGCAGCTCGAAGTCACCAAGTAAGGAGGTGGTCACCTACGGGCCGCTCGCGTTGAACCTCGAGACCTACCAGGCCGTCGTCAATGGAGAACCCCTCGAACTCACCTTCATGGAATACGAACTCCTCCGGTTCCTCGCATCACATCCGGGCAAGGTGTTCACGCGAGAGATCCTCCTCTCGCGAGTCTGGGGATATGAGTACTACGGGGGGGCGCGGACAGTCGATGTGCACATCCGTCGGCTCCGGGCAAAGCTTGGAGAGGAGCACGCCCAGTTGATCGAAACCGTGCGGAGCGTCGGCTATCGCTTTGGACGTTCGCGCTGGAAGCTCTAGGGAAACGCGCGCTTAACCCTTCTTCTTCGTCTTTCTCGCGGGTGTCGAGTAGAAGAGTTGCTTGGCCCTTGCGGAGGGGATCGAACCGAGCGCCAGCGCATAGGGGCCGTTCGAGATCGCAATCTCATGCTGTGCATCGACAGCCCCATTTACGAGGTCGACACGAACCAGCATGCCTGCTCCAAAGCAGACCACCCACGCACTCTTGCCGTTTGTGGCTACCGCAACAGCCGTAGGGTTCTTTGGTACGGGAATCGAAGACTTTGCACTTTCGGTGGCGACCGAAATTAAGGTCAGATTGTCAGTTCCCGTCGTCGCGGCATTCGCGACAACCATCTCGTCCTTTGACGGAACGCTCACAATCGCCTGGGGTGAACCCAGCATCTCAATCGGTGTGCCTGTCGTATCGGAGGCAGTTGAAATCGGCGAGACACTCCCAGAATAAGAGTTGGTGACGAAGGCCGTCGTGCCATCCGTGCTGATCGCGATCGCGATCGGGGCGTTCCCCACGTTGATCGGAGCGAGGGAACGACCAGTCACAAGATTGATCGGCGTCACCGTATGTCCGATCGCCCCTGACTGGCCAGTGACAATCGCCCCGGCGTTCGCCACATAAGCCCGCCTACCGTCTGGTGTGATCGCTATGCCCTGAGGGCCAAGGCCAACTCTGATCGCGCGCATGGGGCGACCGGTAACAAGATTGATCGGTGTGACGGTGTTGCCCATCGGTGCACTTCCCGCGTCCGTCACATACGCCATCTTCCCGTTTGGCGTAATCGCAATCCCCGCGGGGCCACTCCCCGCAGATATCGATCTGCCCGGAGATCCAGTCAGCAGATTGACAGGAGTGACCGTGCTTGAGGCGTAGTTGGTGACATAGGCCCGCTCATTCGATGCGTCAATCGCGACCGCGTCCGGAAAGGCGCCGACTCCGACGCGATGCTGGCGCGGTTGGGCAATCTTTTCAAGATCGATAATCGTCGCGTCGGAGGCAGTCCCAAGTGCCGCGCCGCCTCCGATCTGGGTAACGACAGCGACCGGGATAGGCGGCGTGGTCGGTATAGGTGCCACGTGACCCACCGGTTTTGAGGTCGAGGGCCGGACAAGGAGGTAGACCAGCCCGCCGAAAACAACGAGTGCGAGACCGATGCCGAAAAGTCGGGCCCGCCGACGGCGTCGCTGGTGATACGTACGGATGGCCAGCGATCTCAACGGCTCTCCCTGGGAGAAAAAGCGATTGCCTCAATCTCGACCGACGCGGCGCGCGGCAACCGATCGACTGAGAGAACGGAGCGGGCAGGACGCTGATCACCAATGCAAGAGAGATAGGTCTCGTTCATCAATTCAAAGTTGCCAATATCGACAAGAAAGACGGTCGTTTTCACAACATCGGCAAGGGTCGCTCCCATCGATGCAAGCACCGACTCAAGATTGGAAAATGCCTGGATGAGTTCACTCTGAACTCCGCCTCCGACCAGCACCCCGTCGCGCAGCCCGAGTTGACCTGAACAAAAGAGCAGATCGCCAGCACGAACCACCGGGGCGTAGGGCCCGATTGGCGCGGACTCAGAGTGACTAGAGGTCACTTCCCCCTGACTCGTCTTTAGCTGAACGAAGACCCGCAACCGCAGGTGCGAGTCGCGTTCGGATTGGAGATGTGAAATCCTGCGCCTTGAAGCCCGTCGCTGTAATCAAGTGTCGCGCCAGTAATCAATGCCGCGCTCTCTGAGTCCACAACAACACGGACCTCTCCGAACTCACGGATAACGTCGTCTTCGGCAATCTCTGAATCGAAGAACATGTCGTAGCTATAGCCCGAGCAACCTCCGGGGCGCACGGCGACGCGAAGCGCCAACGCTTCGGCGCCATCCTCGGCGGCGAGGAGTTCTCCGACCTTTGCGACGGCTTTATCCGTCAGTGTGACCGGGCTCGGCCGACGACCAATCTGCACAGGCGATGAGGTAATGCTCACGAAAGGGTCCTCCTACGGTCCATTTTCCAAGCCGATCCTACCAAGTGGAGGGCCAAGAACATGTCGGTAACATTGAACATCATGCCAGAGCCCAGCGAACAGGGATTATCGGCCCGATCTGCCCCGGGAACCGGGCCAGAGGCAGGGTCCACTGACCTGCATGAAAAGATTACCGAGGTACTCCGCACAGTGATCGATCCCGAACTTGGAGAGAACATCGTCGACCTCGCGATGGTGCGATCGATATCGGTTCAAGATAGCCATGCGACGATCGAAGTCGCCCTGACGATCAGCGGATGTCCGATGAGGACCCAACTCGAACAAGAGACCTCGCGCGCCGCACTCCTCGTCGAGGGCATCGAATCGGTCGAGATCGTCATCGGCGCGATGGCAAAGGACGAACGTGCAGCATTGATGAACCGTGCGCGTCGTCTCGCACAAGAGCGTTCGCTCTCAACCGACATCCCCTCCAATACCCGCATCCTCGGAATCATGTCGGGCAAGGGTGGGGTTGGAAAATCCTCTATCACGGCAAATCTCGCCGCAGCGCTCGCGCAATCGGGAGCGGTTGTCGGACTCCTCGATGCAGACATCTGGGGTTTCTCGATCCCGAGAATGCTCGGAGTCACGGGCCCACTTGAGGTCCGCGACAAGAAGATCCTCCCGATGCAACGCTTGGTCGGCAAAGGACAGTTGAAGGTCGTTTCGATGGGATTCCTCTCGGGTGAAGACGAGGCGATCATGTGGCGTGGACTTGTGCTCAACCGAGCGCTCCAGCACTTCATTGAGGATGTCGCCTGGGGAGAGCTCGACTACCTCCTCATCGACCTTCCACCGGGAACCGGCGATGTGCAGATGGGTCTCGCCCGAATGTTGCCGCGCACGGAACTCCTGCTCGTCACGACTCCTGGAATCGCCGCACAAAAGGTTGCGGGGAGAGCCGCGGACATGGCGAGAAAGGGCAACCTTAGAGTTGCAGGGGTAATCGAAAACATGTCGGGATTCACCTGCGTCCACGGAGAGTACTATCCCCTCTTTGGAGAGGGTGGTGGAAGGCGCCTTGCAGATTCGATCGGCGTTCCGCTCATCGCCCAGATCCCGATCGACTCAAGCGTTGCGAGTGGTGGTGACGCGGGAGAACCGGCAGTTCTCAATCGAGACAGCGCAGTCGCGCAGAGCTTTCGCGAACTCTCCCGATTGATCCAGACGGAGATTGCACCGGTGATCGATATGGGATCATGCAGCGCACGATTGCTCGATCAGATCGACGGTGCGCTCACGGGAGCCTCTTGACGGCCCGTCGGAGAGCCACTCTTCGACTCGCGATGCTCCTCAAAGCGACAGCGCTCTTCTCGCTCATTTTCGCGGTCTCGGGGAGATCGCACAGGTAGACGCGACCAATCTCGCGCAGAGTGCTTCGATAGCCGTCCATCAGCTCTCCTCTCCCTGCCAGCAGACTCATTCCCTTGCTCGACTCCATGCCCACCGAACGAACGCGTTCTCGCGAATCGGGTGATCATTCGTTTTGGAGTCGGTCGAACCACATCGGCAAAAAGCGAGTTGTCGAGGTCGCGCGTTCGTTGTGCGCATTGCCAAGATTTCCAATTGGAGCACTGCACGGTCCGGCAGATTTCGGGGCCAGCTACCAACCCCTCTTCTCAACAACATCAAAGAGGTCCCCAAAGGTGACCCTTGATGCAACGGGCTGCGAATCGGTAAACGGACTTGGCACCGCGAGGTGGACCGCGAGATCGCCAAGAATTTGGGTCGAGCTTGGCCAGGCACTCGGCATCGCTCACCCGGACCTTGCAGCTTTCAGAGGTGAGACCCACAGCGCGTAAGGCAACGTGCCCTAGCCCGACCTACTTCCTCTCCCAGATTGACTCTTCGTCGTCGGGATCATCGGTTCTGACAAGCCGCTCGGCATGCAGTTTTCTCAGGTGTGCCCACACCGATCGCCTAGCGTGGCGGATAAGTTCATCGGGAAGTCCCTCGTAGATGAGCGATACCAACTCTCCAGCACGCATTGATTTATTGAGTAGCGCCTGGTAGATCGACTCCTCACGTCGCTTTCGCGACGAGATATACGCATCGATCGCCGCGGAGGGATCTTCAATCAGCATCCCGTGCCCAGGGGCGATCAGATCAAGCGGTGGATCGATCCTCGAGACACGCCGCAACGAATTCAGGTAGTCACCCATGTCGCCATCCGGTGGGCCGATCACCACCGTCGAACCTTGCATGATGTGATCGCCCGAGAAGAGGATCCGAGCACCATTTCCCCCGATCGGATCGCCGACGAAGCAAAGATGGTCCGACGAGTGCCCCGGTGTGTGCAGCGCCTCAAGACGCACGGTATCCGTGGTCAGCGTATCGCCCTCGATGATCCGGCCATCGGGGACAAAGTTCGGGCGCTCGTCAAACCCGAGCAACGTTGCCCCGGTGAGCCTCGCCAGTCTCCGCGCGCCGGGCGCGTGGTCGCGATGCGAATGTGTCACCACGACGTAACGGATCCTGCCTTTGGCGAACTTCGTGATCCTTTCGAGATGGACCACGTCATCGGGCCCTGGATCGATGACAACAAGGTCTTGCGTGCCAACGAGATACGTATTTGTCCCTGGACCAGTCATGACTGACGCGTTGGGAGAAAGCAGTCTTACAACGCCGGGAAGGAGCGCTATGGGCTCTCCCACTTGGAGATACGAGCGATCATCAATTCCGCTTAACACGATACGTTCCGGCCAATGAAATCACTCATCGATGCGACATTAGTAGTCTCATCACCCGGTCCACCTCCCCAGCGATAGATAGAATCTGGCGAAGACATTATCTGGAGCCGATTATGGCTCAATATCACACCTGATATAGCCTGATCTCATGGCCTATGTCGTAATCGTGAGTGACGCTCGAAGTGTGCTCGACGAAATACGCTCCGTGCTCGATGACGGTGTGAATGAAATTGTGGAACTGTTTACCGGGCCTGCAGTGCGGACGACCGTTGCCAACGACTCCCCAGACCTCGTAATCGCTGATTGTCAAATCCAGAATATGGGTGGAATCGCGATCTGCCACGACCTCAAGCTCGAAGAGTCCGGGGGACGTATTCCCCACGTCCCGGTGCTTCTCCTCCTCGACCGCCGCGCGGATGTGTTCCTCGCAAAACGGTCTGGCGCCGAGGGATACCTCGTCAAGCCCCTCGATCCCATGCGGCTCAGGCGAGCGATCGATGCGCTCCTCGATCGGAAGACCCATTACGACGAGACATTCATGCCTTTTACGATCGCCGCCGCAAAGGCACCGTAGCCAGAGGGCTCGCATCACCCAGCCACCGGATCGGTCCGGCGGGAGCCTGTCATTTCACCCGCTACCATCGAAGGCGCATCGGGTAGGCATCCGATGTTTCGGGAAGTAGCGCAGCTTGGTTAGCGCGCAGCGTTCGGGACGCTGAGGTCGCGGGTTCGAATCCCGCCTTCCCGACCACATGCGCTTGACCGAAGGTGAGCCGAAGGTCCGAGTGCCCGAGACGCGTCTGCGCTGTCTTCGTGCTCGACACCTTCGAACACACACGAACAACGTCGCCGACGTTCAACGTAGATCATGGAAATCCGCGCCCTCGCAGCCCTCTGCCCGGCAAGCTGGCAACCAGAGGTGCCGCCACCAGTTGGGAAAGTCCAACGGTTCACCACCTGGCGTTCAAAAATATAAGCGTCCGAGTCCGTCACGTTCAATCCTCGTGGGGCGAGATTCTCAGCGAGAATACGTTCTCGCGGCCGGGTCGAGAGCGCGAGGAGACCGCGGACCAAACAGGGCCTGCGTTGCGGTCACGAACTCGATACTGTATATCGATCGTTTAGACTGGCGGCCTACGTCGATAGGATCAAAGATTTCTAAGCTAATCGACCTATCAGAACACGTCTACCCGGCGTCGTTCAATTCCACACGAACCGACTGCCGGGTCCGTGTCGAACGAAATCGTACGCGGCTCGGCGTACGGTCTAGAGAGGATCCAACGAGTTGGCTCAACTAGTAGTCCTGCAAACGAAGGCCGTGAGCAGGCGTCGGGCTCGCTTTTCCAACGAAAAAGACGCGAGCCTGACCAAGTACTCGATGCTCGCTCTGATCACCCTCGTTGTTATTGCTCGCATCCGTTTTCCTCGGTCGCTGTGTTCTGAACTTATTGGACAACGATTCGGACCGACTCAACGCCGTCTTGCTGTAAGTGCTCTCTGACGCGACAAGACGGTTCACATCTGGCCAGTCGCTTTTCGCGGTCACTCGGATGCGTCGCGAGATAGCGGTTGTCTTCTTCGGGCAGCTGGCCGCCCTCCTTGCACTGAGCATCGTCCAATGGCATCTTGGGGCGCTCACGAGCGATTTCGGTTTCTACGGGCAAGCGGTTTGGCTCATCGGCCACGGCCACCTCGATCCCTGGAGTTCGTTTCTCGGCAGCGCCTTTCTCCATAACAATGCCGAGCTGATCATTTGGCCGCTTGGCTTGCTTGGTGCTCCTTTTGGTGGCAACCCATTCGTTCTCCTCGTCGTTCAGGATCTCGCGCTCGCTCTCGAGGGGCTCGTCGCGCTTGTTTGGATATCCGAGATCCTCGAACAGCACACTGATCTCAAACCGAACGCACGACACTGGCTGTGGCTGCTCGCGCTCGCGGCGGTCGCCTTTGACCCATGGTGCTTCCAAACCGCTATGTTCGACTTTCACCCCGCGTCCTTTTCTAGCCTGTTTATCCTGCTCGCATCCCGAGAACTATGGCGTGGGGGGCGTTGGCCCTACTTCGTGTGGGCTTTCCTGCTCGCTACGATCGGAACCTCCGGTGTGCTCGCGGCGATCGGCCTCGGCATCTCGGCACTGATTTCAGCTCGACCCCGGCGACTATTCGGGGTCGCAGTTATCGCCGCGAGCACCATCTGGGTGGAAGTACTCATTGCCCACGTTCTCATCGGTCAGGGCAGTGAGATAGTCACGAAGGGCAATGGCTTTTCTTATCTGGTTCCGTTCAACCACCATCCCGGAATCTCCGACCTTCTTGTTGGCATGATGATGCATTTACCAGCCGTGGTACAGGTCGTCGCGCCAAAGCTCATCACTGCGGTGGTCTTCCTCCTGCCGGTGGGAATGATCGGATTTTTGCACCGCCTTGCAATCGGTCCGGTGCTGGCCGTCTTTGGCCCAGTAATGCTGGCTCAATCCACCCTCTTGTTCCGACTCCCTGCCGCATTCCAGATCTGGCCGGTCCTGCTGCTCGTGCTCGTCGGCTCCGTCGACCTGCTCGCCCGTAAGACCCGATTGCAACGTTTCGAAGGATCGTCGAAGATGGTCCGCCGCTACCCATCCAAGGGTTGGGTCGCGGGCTGTACAACTGCTTGGGCCACTTGCCTTACGGTGGTATCGACGTCTGTGCTCTCTACACTGGCCTCTAGTTGGCTTGCGGTCACGCCGGCCGCCGCCGCGAGCATCGCCTCAATCGCCGCCCGCGTTCCACCTGATGCCGAGGTGATCTGTTCGCAGGGAATTGTCGGGCGGTTCACCTCGCGAGATCAACTCTTCACGGTGATGACTGCGCGAGAGCGCTTCCCGATCACAGCAAGGACCGTCTACTTTGTCCTCGCTCCCAACCAAGGTGTGATACAGGTCGATCCGAGTGCCACTCAGGCCATGATCGTTTGGGTGCGGGACTTGCCAGATAGCCATGTGCTCAACTCAGCGGCAGGCGTCACCGTCGTAGCGTGGAACCCACCAGCCGGGACCTCCGCCGTTGTCCTCTCGGGAAGGTAGGTCCGAGGTGCTCGCCTTCGGAATCCGACCGCGGACAACGGCCGTCGTCTTCTACACACTGCTCGGCTGGTCTCTGCTCGTCGTCATCGTCGGTGGCATCGGCACCGTCAACCACTGGATCCTCGACACCTCGGTCTTCCATCAGATAGCGTCGACCGCCGCGGTCTCGCCAAATTGGGGGATAAACGGCGTCATGACGGTAATCGGCATCGCAGGTGCGACTCTTGGTGGAGTCGCGTTCTGGCGCCGCGACTTGCAGGGCGAATAACGACCAGCAACTCAGATTCCGCGGCTTCGCCGATGAGTTCGTACAACCCAAGAGTCGTTGCGTTCGAGGATCTCACCGCTCGCGCTCGAATCCGCGAAGCCGCCCTCAAGCACTTCGCGAAACAGGGATATGAGCGCGCCACTATCTGAAACTCGCCAAGACCGCCAGAGTCTCACCGGGCTGCTTCGACACCGCTACGCGTCCAAGAACGATCTCCGCAAAGCATCCGACGAGTAGGTGTTCGAGATGTTGCACTCTGTCAATTCGCAGATCCTCGATGTCCCGAGCAGATCGGCCGAGACCCAGCAGCAATCGAAGCGCGTCGCGCCGTACATCGGACGATCACTCGTCGGTGTTCCCCAACCGTCGGGGCGATTTTCGACGAGATGGTAACCGTCACCAAAGAGTGGCACGTTCGCTCGGATGAAGCTCGATCCGACTCTTCCACCATCGATCGAAGGATCCGAGCAGCCATCGTCACTGCGATGGCAATCGGTGTACCCCTGCTCCATGAGCACGTCTCGCAAACACTTGGCGTCCACATGTTCGCGCCCGAAGGCGACCGACTCATCGCTCTCGGACTTCTTGACATCTACTCGCACAAACTCATTGACGGAACTTTCACCTCCGGCGCGCAGACCGGTTTCGACCCTCCGCCGACAAATCCTGACTGACGATCGTCGCGTCAAGTCCGCTACGGCAGCCCGGTTCAAACCCAGCGAAATTCAGACTCAACAGCTGCCCTGAAATCGTTCGTTGGCAACTTCAATGTCTATTCCGAGCTTAGACCGAACTTACGGCGCTGAAATAAAGAGAACCCCCAGTTGATCAGGGGATTCTTCGTAGGCCTCGCCGGTTGTTCTGTCTACATCGGCCCGAGTTTGGTCGGGATCGGGGCACCGATGAGATCGAAGGCCCTTCGT